>CAZEBL010000026.1:0-5047 GCA_964510325.1 uncultured Melioribacter sp.
ACTATTTAGTATTTCCTTTGGTGTCAATTATTCTAATCCGACTTTTTGAATCAGTTAATTCTCCCTGTCAAAAAATATAAATAGTAAACTAAACTTGCTTATTTACTTAAAATAGAATAACAAGAATGATGTAATAATCAATACAGAGTAATATTTCTTGTGAATAAGCTGGTTCTTATTCTCAAATATGGCTCTTATTATTACTATTTATAGTAATTTTACAACACAATCATTTTGAAAATAGTCTTAAACTGGTCTTTTGTAATGGTATAATATTTGTCCAGCTAAATGATTCTGTATAGGGATTTAGATATTTTTACAAAGAGAAAATATTAATTAATGAAATAGAGAGTAAAAAAATGCCGGAAGAAAAATTAAAATTAGAGGATTTACTCGGAAGTGTTCAAAGAGTAGATGAAACCGAACGAATTGATTACGTAGCTATTATTGGCGGCGGTTTAATGGGTCAGGGGATTGCTCAAACCATTGCATCTGCCGGACTTGATGTTCTTATAGTTGAAGTGGATGAGGAACATATAAAAAGATCCCAGGAAAATTTAAGCACAAGTATGGAAAGAGAAATTTCGAGATGGTCTATGACACAGAGCGAAATGAAATCTATACTAAGCAGAATTAAATGGACAGTTGAAATTGCTGACGTAGCAGAATGCGAATTGATTATTGAAGCTGTAGACGAGAATTATGACCTGAAAATGAAAATCTTTAAGTCGCTGGATAAAATTGCACGACCGAATACAATTTTTATATCCAACACTTCTACATTAAGTCTTACAAAAATTGCCGAGGTTACAAATCGTAAAGACAAAATTATCGGTATGCATTTTCTAAATCCTGTTCCTAAAGTTCCTCTTGTTGAACTTGTAAGAGCACTTGAAACATCCGATAAGACTGTTGAAATAATTAAAAAATTTGCTTCAAAGATTGGCAAGAAAGCTATACCTGTTTATGAATATCCCGGATTCGTTACTACACGTGCAATTGTTCCGCTACTTAACGAAGCCATGCATATCTTGCTGGAAGGAATTGCTACTGCCGAGGATATTGATACAGCAATGAAGTTAGGTTATAATTTTAAAACCGGTCCTCTGGAAATGGCAGATTCAATGGGACTGGATGAAGTTCTTGCATGGATGCAAACATTATGGGATACACTCGGTGAACCTCGATATAGACCAAGCCCGATTCTTCGTAAACTTGTAAGGGAAAGAAAACTTGGTAAGAAAACCGGGGAAGGGTTTTTTAAGTATGATCCTGATGGTACAATAATTCATTAAAAGTTGAGGAAGAAATGAAAGTATTAGTATTGAATTGCGGAAGTTCGTCAATTAAATATCAGTTTATTGATACAGATACAAAGGAAGCACTTGCAAAAGGAATGGTAGAAAGAATCGGTATGTCCAGTGCTGTGTTAACTCATCAACCGCTTGATAAAGAAAAAATAAAAATTGTAGGTGAAATATTAGATCATTCGATAGCAATTGAATATGTAATTGCTGTGCTGCTTAGTCCTAACCATGGAGTTATAAAAGATAAGAGTGAAATTGATGCGGTAGGGCATCGTGTTGTTCACGGTGGCGAAACATTCTCGGGTTCTGTTCTGATAACAGATCAAGTAATGAAAGCATTGAAGGATAACATTGAACTTGCACCACTTCATAATCCGCCAAACATTAAAGGTATTCAGGCAACAAAGGAACATTTGCCCAATACACCTCAGGTGGGAGTATTCGATACATCATTCCATGTCAAAATGCCACCACATGCATTCCTCTATGGAATTCCATACGAACTATATAAAAAGTATAAAATACGCCGGTATGGATTTCATGGAACATCACATCGATATGTTTCTTTACGTGCATCAATTATGCTTAACCGTCCTTACGAAGAATTAAAAATTGTTACAGCACATCTGGGTAACGGATGTAGTATGGCAGCAATTGATCGTGGACATTCAATTGATACTACAATGGGCTTCACTCCATTGGAAGGTTTAATAATGGGAACGAGAAGCGGTGATATGGACCCTTCAGTAATTCTATATATAATGGCAAAAGAAGGATTATCCTTATCAGAAGCAAATACATTATTAAACAAGCATAGCGGATTAATTGGAATAAGCGGTGAAAGTAGCGATATGAGAGAAATTGAAGAAGCTGTTGCAGAAGGAAATAAAAAAGCAAAATATGCTTTCGATGTTTTTACTTATAGAATTAAAAAATATATTGGAAGTTACACTGCTGCTATGGGTGGTCTGGATGCACTTGTATTTACAGGAGGGATTGGTGAAAATTCCGTTAAAGTTAGACAGGATGTTTGTTCTAACTTGGAATTCCTTGGAATTAAGATTGATCAATCCCAAAATGAAAATGTAAAAGGTGAGACGGATATTTCTACACCTGATTCTAAAGTAAAAGTATTGAGAATCCCGACAAATGAAGAACTTGTTATTGCTTTAGACACACAGCAGATTGTAGCAGAGGAGCTCTCTTCATTAAAAGCCGCAAGCTCTAACTAGATTAATACTTATTTTCGGAATGCCGGCTAATACCGGCATTTTTTTTATCGTATAAAATCTTATTTTATATCATTCATTTAATATGAAAAATATTTATGGACTTTAATTTATTCTTACTTACATTTATTCCACTTTTTGTAGCAATTGATATTATCGGGACGACACCAGTTTTTCTTGGATTTACAGAAGGGATCTCTCATTTCCAGAGAAGAAAATTAATTTATGAAGCTTGTCTTACTGCTTTTATAGTTGCACTTAGTTTCCTTTTTGCCGGTAAAGCGGTGCTAAGATTTCTTGGAATTACAATTAACGATTTTAGAATAGCAGGTGGACTTGTTCTTCTGATTCTTAGTATCAATGATATTTTATCATCATCGGAAAACCGCAGAAATCCTCATACAAATATTGGTATCGTTCCTCTTGGAATTCCATTAATAATGGGTCCCGCTGCATTAACTACCATTTTAATACTGAATGATAAATACGGCTTTTTACCAACTATTACTGCAATGCTGGCAAATTTTATTATCATCGTATTAATTCTTGTAAATGCTAAATGGTTAACTAAAGCTTTAGGCGAAGGCGGATCGAAAGCATTCGCTAAAATTGCTTCTCTTTTTCTTGCAGCTTATGCTGTTATGATGATAAGAGAAGGCATTGCTAATGTTATAAATTTGCTTTGAGGTGAAATATGGAACTACATCTTAAAGGTAAAACTGTTTTAGTAACAGCCGCAAGTCTGGGAATTGGAAGAGCAACAGCAGAACTTTTTATTAAAGAAGGTTGTAAAGTTGCTATCTGTTCCAGAAGTAAAGAAAATCTCATTAAAGCAGCTCAAGAAATTAAATCCATTTATTTACAGGAACCACTTTGGGTTGTTTGCGATATTAACAAGTTAGCTGATATCGAAAATACTGTTAATGTAGTTACAAAAAATTATGGTGATATCGATATTCTCGTAAATAATTGCGGTGGTCCTATCCCGGGCTTTTTTGAAGATTTGTCCGATAATGACTGGCAGGATGCTTTTGATCAGATTTTAATGAGTGCTATTAGATTCACCAAATTAGTGCTCCCGGGTATGAAATCTAAAAACTGGGGAAGGATAATCAATATTACATCGTTATCGGTTAGGCAACCTGTCGATAATCTCATATTATCTAATTCATTGAGGAGTGCTGTTACTGGCTGGGCGAAGACAATAAGTAACCAATTAGGTAAGTATAATATTACGGTTAATAATGTAGCACCGGGTTATACTCTTACTGCTCGTTTATATGAGCTTGCAGTAAACAGAGCAAAATTAAGCGGCGATTCTCACGAACATGTTCTTGCCTCTATGGCTAATGATGTTCCGATGAAAAGATTAGCACGCCCCGATGAAGTCGGTTCTTTGATCGTTTATCTTGCATCCGAACAAGCCGGTTTTATTACAGGTTCTACTATTGCAGTTGATGGGGGAGTTATTAAAGGAACTTCATAATGGAAGATGGAGAATTGAAAATTGAGAAATATGAATGTGAACTAAAAATTGATGAAAGTGTTTAAAAAAAATATTGAATGTGGAAATCCGATTCTAGAAAAGAGTTTTAAATTCGGTATTAGAATTGTAAAGTTTTGACTAAAGTGTATCATATTAATGATATTTAAAAACAACTTTTAAATGGCGGGACTTCAATTGGGCCAAATGTTGCTGAATCCTAAGAAGCAGCCTCAAAAAGAGATTTTACAAATAAACTTTCTATTGCATTAAAAGAAGCAAGGGAAACAGAATTCTGGTTAAAATTATTAAAAGAATCCGAAGTCATAAATGAAAAAGAATTTATAAGTGTAGTAAATGAGTGTTTAGAGTTAATCAGATTATTGATATCAATCATAAAAAAAATAAAAGTGAATTAATTCTCCATTTTCAATTCTCAATTGACTTTTTTCCTCAAAACAGAGGACAATATGAAAAAAGAAATAGAATTAGTAATCCCACCTAAATTTATTAACGATTACAAATTTCTTCATTGTTCAACTGCTCAAAAATTACAGTTAGCTGAGGAGGAAATTTCTGCAGTTCAAACAATACGCAGATCTGTTGACGCAAGAAGTAAGAACCCGGTTTATCGTGTTAAGGTAATTGTTTATGTGAATGAAAAGCCAAAGGATATTTACAATAGAATAGAATTTAAACCGGTTAAGACTAATAAGAAAGTAATTATAGTTGGATCCGGTCCGGCTGGAATGTTTGCAGCAATGCGTTTAATAGAACTGGGTATTAAACCTGTAATTCTTGAAAGGGGAAAGGAGGTACAATCCCGCCGGAGAGATTTACGTTCAATTCAACAGGAAGGAATTATTAATCCCGACTCCAATTATTGCTTTGGAGAGGGTGGAGCAGGGACTTACAGTGATGGTAAACTTTATACTCGCTCTACAAAACGGGGCGATGTAACTAGAATTCTTTCACTACTTGTTCAGCATGGGGCGCAACAAGAAATATTAATTGATGCTCATCCTCAT
>CAZEBL010000026.1:5057-18241 GCA_964510325.1 uncultured Melioribacter sp.
TTGCTTCAATTCGCGAAACTATTCTTAATTGTGGTGGAGAAGTCCACTTCAATTCAAAAGTAACTGATCTTGTAATCTCTGATAATTCTTTATGCGGTGTAATAGTAAATAACAACCAGGAAATCCTTGCCGATGCTGTAATACTTGCTGTAGGACATTCTGCACGCGATATTTATTATCTACTAAACAGAAGAAATATAAAACTTGAAGCCAAACCATTTGCAATGGGTGTACGTATAGAACATCCGCAATCTTTGATTGACGAGATTCAATATCATACAAAAATACGCGATGTTAATCTACCAGCTTCAAGTTATAACCTTGCATGTCAGGTTGATAATAAAGGAGTTTATTCTTTTTGTATGTGCCCCGGAGGAATTATAATTCCAGCATCAACATCACCCGGGGAACTTGTGTTAAATGGGATGAGCGTATCAAGACGTGATTCGCCATTTGCCAATTCAGGACTGGTCGTATCAGTCGATGAGAAAGACTGGAGTGATTATGAAAGTTATGGTGTATTTGCCGGATTGGAATATCAGAAACATGTTGAAAGAATTGCATTCGAAGCCGGTGGTAAAGCACAACGAGCACCCGCACAAAGAATAACAGATTTTATTAATGGTAAGTTATCCAATTCATTACCTGGTACATCTTATATACCGGGAACAATCAGTTCGCCATTACATGAATTATTGCCGCATAATATTGTTAATGGATTAATAAAATCTCTCTTACAATTTAATAATAAAATGAAGGGTTATTTAACTGAAGAGGCACAAATTCTTGCTGCTGAAACCAGAACAAGCTCGCCAATAAGAATTCCTCGGGACAGCAGTTCACTAATGCATATCGAACTAGATGGATTATTTCCGAGTGGAGAAGGTGCCGGTTATGCCGGTGGAATTGTATCTGCTGCTATTGATGGTGAAAGATCTGCTGATGCTACCGTAAAATATATACTCCAATGAGCTGTCATTAGATTAAGAGCAAGAATAATTTATGTATCTAAAAAAATTATTCTTTTACACGTTCAACATAATCTCCGGTTCGTGTATCAATCTTAAGCAAATCTCCCTCATTTACAAATAGAGGAACATTTATTGTTGCACCGGTTTCAACTTTTGCAGGTTTTAGTGTATTTGTAGCAGTATCTCCTTTAACTCCCGGTTCTGTGTAAGTTACTCTCAAGTTAACAAACAATGGTAATTCAACAGCAACTATTTGAGTGCCATCAAGAAGGAGATCGATATTGGTATTTTCTTTTAGAAATTGCTGGCCTTCACCAATTAGTTCGGGTGCAATGTTTATTTGCTCGTAAGTTTCATTATGCATTAAAACAAAATAGGCACCATCGCGGTAAAGGTATTGATACTGATGCCTTTCAACTCGTACATCATCAACAGCTTCACCAGAACGGAACCTGTTTTCAACAACTTTTCCCGTCTTCATATTTTTCAGTTTTGTTCTTACGAATGCTCGCCAGTTGCCCGGATTAACATGTTGAAACTCTACGATTGTCCATAATTCATTATTCCATCTTAATACCATCCCGGTTCTGAAATCGGAAGTTGTTGCCATAATAATTCTCCATAATTTCTAATTTTGCGGGGTAAAAATAATAATAAGGTTGGATTTATACTATTATTTCAATTAACCTTGAATCCGTTTTCGGTTAATACCTTTTTTGCTTCCCTTGATATTAATTCACTTTCGAATGCAATCCTGAATGTTCCGCCGGTTCCTTCGCGAACTTTCAAAAGTTCAAGATCCTTGATATTAATTCCTTCCCGGTATAAAACTGAAGTTAACTTTGCAAGAACACCGGGTTCATCTTTAACATAAACAAAAACATCAAATAGAGAATTGATAAATCCTTTTGTATTCCTTGGTATTTCATCACGTTTAATCCTGGCGCTTTCAAACTTTTTCTGGGTTGAAAAAATATCACCGGAAGAGATAATTTTTTTCATGCTCTGTAGATCATTGATGAAATTATCTATTGCATATACAATATTCTTTTTGTTATAACCGAAAACGGATTTCCAAATTTCAGAATCACTTGATGCAATTCTTGTCATATCTCTGAAACCACCGGCTGCAAAATCGAAAAAGTTGATATCGTTCTCTTTCAAACTTGCCGAGTTGATTAACGATACCGCAATTAATTGAGGAAGATGACTTACCGAGGCCACTACAATATCATGCACTTTAGAATTGAGGAAAGTTATGCGTGCCCCTAATAAGTTAATTATATCCAGCAGTGGACTAATTTTCTGATTTTTTGATTCGGTATCACATAAAATGTAAACAGCATTCTCAAATAAGTTCGGATCGGAATTATTATATCCGCTTACTTCTTTACCTGTCATTGGATGACCACCGACGTAAATACCATTTGAATCAGAACGATTCCATAGTTCCTGAAAAGGTGATTTAACTCCGCAGACATCCGTTATAATCTGGTCTTTCCTTAAAAGTGGAGTCAATTGTTCAAAAACTCTTAATGATTCATCAACAGGGAGGCATAGAAAAATTATATCGCTCTCAAGGGACTGCTCTGTGCTTTCTAATTTATGGTCAATAACATTTTGTGAGTAAGCTGTATTAAGCACTTCCTGTCTATCTAATGCACTGATACTAATATTGCTGGATTGCTTAAGTGCCTTTGCAATTGAACCTCCCATTAACCCCAAACCAATAATTGAAATGCTTGTAGCCAATTATAATTCCCTTCCAATTGCATTGGCTATCAATCTAAGTTCATCTACAAGTTTAGTAAATGAATTTGGTAAAAGAGCTTGTGGACCATCGGATAGAGCGTTTTCGGGATCGTCATGAATTTCAATCATTAATCCATCTGCCCCGGCAGCAACAGCAGCACGAGCCATTGGTGGAACCTGATCTCTCAACCCAGTTGCGTGCGATGGATCGCCAATGATTGGAAGATGGCTTTTTTTATGAACCACTGGAATGGCAGACAGATCGAAAGTATTTCGTGTGTATTGTTCAAATGTTCTTATACCGCGTTCACACAGAAAGACATCTTTGTTGCCGCTCGATAAAATATACTCTGCAGACATTAACCATTCTTCTATAGTCGCGGCAATTCCGCGTTTTAGCATAATTGGTTTTGTAGTTTTACCAAGTTCTTTAATTAGTGAAAAATTCTGCATATTTCGAGCGCCAACCTGATAGATATCTACGTAAGGTTCCATCAATTCTATATGGTCAATTTGCATCACCTCTGAAATTACGAGTAAATTATTCTCATCAGCAGCAGCTCTTATCAATTTTAATCCTTCTTTACCTAACCCCTGAAATGAATATGGAGAAGTGCGGGGTTTAAAAGCACCGCCACGTAAAATTTTTCCACCGGCTTCTCTAACAACTTTCGCCATTCGGAAAATCTGACTTTCATTTTCAATCGAACATGGACCGGCAATCAATACAACTTTATTCCCGCCAATCTCAACGTCTTTAATTTTTATAATAGTGTTCTCTTCATGAAAGCTTCTACTTGCAAGTTTATACGGGGTAGTTATACGGTAAACTTCTGCTACTCCGTCAAGTATGCTGATCTTCCTTGTATCGAAATTCGGTTGAACACCAATCGCACCAATTATTGTTCTTTCAACTCCAGTCGATTTGTGAACCTGAAATCCGTAAGATTCCAGATGTCTTACTACATCTTCAATTTGTTCTTCTGTTGCATTTTTTTCTAAAATAATTACCACTTTAGTCTCCGCAAATTTTAATCATGAAATTTTTTTTCACCGGCTTTAATTGCAATAGGAATGTAATCTTCCTTTGTTGGTATTGCACATGAGTAATCCGGACTGTAAGCACAATAAGGATTGTAGGATGAATTAAAATCTATTTCGTAAATATGATTTGGATCATCAACTTTTTCAAAATCGATGTATCTACCAACACCGTAGGATTCTTTGTTGGTAGTTAAGTCTGTAAACCATATTGAGTAATAAACCAATCCGTTTCTTGATACGCTCTGATAAACATTTATTTTATTCTCTTTACCAGAATAGTTGAATAATACATAACCATATCTTACAGTTTTTCTCTCCTCTCCTTTAGTACCGAAAATTGTAACTGTATCTTTTGGTTCATACTCGTAGAGCCGGCTTTTAAAAACAAAATCGGGATCGACTTCAAAATATTTCAAATCATGGAATTCAACTTTACCTTTAAAGTTAAACGGGGAATTGGGATCGTTCTTCATCCATTCGTTTTTTTCTTTTCTCAATTCTTCAATTTTGGAGATATATTCTTTCTGTTCCGGTGTATAGTTTTTTCCGCAACCAGTAGTTAATAAGAAGAAAAATAGAATACTGATTACACTGATTTCCGTTAATAAAATTCTTCGATAGTTATTGATCATTTTTCTCATCTATTTTCTTTTTTAATTCACTCAATTTATTTAATGCTTCCAGAGGTGTTAAATCATTAATTGGTAAATCCGAAATTTCCTTTCGTAAAGAGTCATCTTTCATTTCAAAAAGACTGATTTGCAAATTATCTTGATTTTTTAGTTTAGCAAGCTTTGCTTTCTTAACTTCATAAGGAGTAAGTTCTTTACTCTCAAGGTTTGCAAGAACTTCTTTAGCACGTGCGGTTACAAATTGAGGGAGCCCAGCCATTTGAGCAACCTGTATTCCATAACTATGATCTGCACCTCCTTGAGAAACTTTGTGGAGGAAAATCACTTTATCCCCGTATTCACGCACCTCAACTTTATAATTTCTAATTCTCGGAAAAAGTTCCGCCATTTCATTTAATTCATGATAATGAGTAGCGAACAAAGTTTTTGCTTGAAGATTCGGATGATCGTGCAGGTATTCGGTTATAGACCATGCTATTGAAATTCCATCGAATGTACTTGTGCCGCGCCCAATTTCATCAAGCAGAATTAAACTTCTGCTGGTAGCATTGTTAAGAATATTTGCTGCTTCTTGCATTTCCACAAGAAATGTACTTTCGCCGGATGCTATGTTATCGCTTGCACCTACGCGTGTAAAAATTCTATCTACTAATCCTATGCGTGCTTCTTTTGCCGGCACGAATGAACCGATCTGCGCCATTAATACAATTAGTCCCACCTGTCTCAAATAGACTGATTTACCGGCCATGTTAGGACCGGTTAAAATAATTATCTGTTCATCTGATGAAGAGAGCAATGTACTGTTAGGGGTAAATTTTTCGCCGGGTGGAAGAATCCGCTCCACAACCGGATGTCGTCCATCAATTATTTCGATTCGATCCGAATCGCTGAGTATCGGTTTAATATATTTATACTCTTCCGCTGCTTCTGCAAGAGAAAGATAGCAATCGAGCATTGCTACAAGCTGGGCATTCTCCTGAATTTCTTTGGATGCTGTTGATGCATTGATTCTTACCTGGTCGTATAACTCAAATTCAAGTTTGGCAATTTTCTCTTCAGCATTTAGAATTTTATCTTCATACTCTTTCAGAGCTGGTGTAATATAGCGCTCGCTATTAACAAGAGTCTGCTTTCTTATATAATCATCCGGTACTTTATCTTTGTTAGCGTGACTGATTTCAATGTAGTATCCAAATACTTTATTATAGCTTACTTTAAGAGAAGAAATTTTAGTTCGTTCCCGTTCTGTCTTTTGTAAGTTTGTAATCCAGTCCTTAGCATTTGTAGAAAGACTTCTCAATTCATCGAGCTCCGGATTATAGCCGGATCTTATAACACCTCCGTCCGAAACAGCTAAAGGGGGATCATCGGAAATTGCAAGTTCAATTTTTTCTACAAGCCATTCCAATGAATGGAGTTTTTGATTGATTAACTGAAGAGTTTCAACTTTGGTTTGATCGAGAAGTTGTTTTATAAGGGGAATTTTCTTCAAAGAAGTTTTTACATTTATCATTTCCCTCGGATTGGCTCTTCCGGTACATATTTTTGAAGTTAATCTTTCGAGGTCGCCTATTTCGCTTAATTCATTTTGTAAATTTTTTCTGAGTGCTTTGTTGATATAAAATTCTTCAACACATTCCTGACGCTTTAGAATCGGTTCGAGCTTAATCAACGGTGCAGAGATCCATTTCTTAAGCATTCTACCGCCCATTGCAGTTTCTGTTTTATCTAGAATTGAAATGAGTGTCCCTTCGCGGTCACCTTCATTCATAGAAAAAGTTATCTCGAGATTTTTCTTTGTTGAAAAATCCAGAAGCATATAATCCGAAGGGTTATAACGCGAAATTTTATTTATATGAGGAAGATTTGCTTTTTGTGTTTCTCTAAGATAATTAAGCACTGCACCGGCTGAACAAATTGCTGAATTTAATCCTTCAATTCCAAATCCCTTAAGTGTCTTTGTGTTGAAATGATTCATTAACAGCTCTGATGCGTAGTCGTAATTGTAAATCCAGTCGTCAATTTTTGTTACTCTGGTATTCGGTACTACTTTTTGTAATAGCGGTTCAAGTTCGTTCTTAAATCTTTTTGGAATTAAAACTTCAGAAGGATTTATTGAACCGATCTGCTGATTCAATTCATTCGTTTTGACTTGAAAAGTCTGAAACTCTCCTGTGGAGATATCGGCGAATGCAAGTCCGGCAATTTCATCTTCCAAATAAATGGAGAGGAGGTAATTATTCTTTTTGTGGTCGAGTAACTTATCATTAAAAGAAACGCCCGGTGTAACCACTTCAATTACATCACGCTTTACAATACCTTTAGCAAATTTTGGATCTTCAAGCTGTTCACACACTGCTACACGGTAACCGGCACGGACTAACTTTGGAAGGTAACTATCAATTGCATGATGTGGGAATCCGGCCAGCGGAACATCTTCTGCAGCACCATTGGCACGCTTGGTTAGCGTTATACCAAGCACTTTTGATGCTATCCTGGCATCTTCCTCAAATGTTTCGAAGAAATCACCCATACGGAATAAAAGAATTGTATCAGGATAATTCTCCTTAATCCGTGCATATTGTGCCATTAATGGTGTTACTGACATAAGTTAATGTAAAATTTGGGCTAAAAATATACGAGAATAGGTAACTAATAACAATTTGAATGAGAACCTATTATTAGAAAGTTTTCGCCCGATAAATGTAAAGGATAATTAATATTGAGTCAGTTTCAAAGTTTATTGAGTGAGCATTATTACTTATATTCACATCAGTAATTATCGAAATAATAAATCATCAAGTAAAATTTTTATCGATAAAGAAATGGAACGGATTAAAAAATTCCCGAGATTCGAATTTCATATTTCCAAAGAAATACGTAAGAAGTATGAAATTGATGACGTTTTCTTCTCCATTGCTGGAAATGTTGTTTTTGTTAATAATGTTGCAGCAAGAAATTTTGTTAAGAAGATAAATGATAGAAGAGACGTAACTGAACAGGTAAAAGTTGGTGAAGTTAATGCCGCCGGTTTGCTCGATGAAATTTATCATTTCCTTTTAAGAGTTTATGAAGTTCAGGTTAATCCCGGTGTTATTAAGAAAGCATTAGAATCTCTTAATACTCTGTTAGGTGAAGATGCTGTAAGAAAATTATTGTTCGATTTTGTTGAGATATTCCCGCCAAACAAAGTTTATAAAGGTCAATTGAGTGTGTTTGATTATCTTAATTCATTCACGGCAGACCGTTCCAATTTGGAAATAACTCTGGAAGAATTAATCTTGTTGTCGTTTGCAAATATTAATCCGGCCAATAAAAACATTATCGAATTATTCGATCAGAACTATTTGAATGAAAAGGAAATTTACAGGAAGTCGTTAGTTGAGCTCGAAAAATTTTTTGTGAATGAAAAGAAATTCGGTCCTGATAATCAGGATCTTTTTACATTCCTTAAAACACCAATACTAACCAATCCAGATAACATTGAAGCGCAGCTCGATTTTATACGCGAAAAGTGGGGAGTACTGCTTGATGAAAAATTTCTGAATCGAATCCTTAGCGGTAAAGACCTTATTAAGGAAGATATAATCCTTGGATTTGGAGGCGGAGGCGGAGCTCCTGTATTTGCTCCACTATATAAAGAGGGAACAAGCGATGCCGACTTTTTAACACTTGGTAAATCGGGTTACCGTTATGCACTCGATTCATGGAAAGACTATGAGGAGATTGAAAAATTTACGCCTGATACAGACTGGATGCCTCGCGTTGTAATGATTGCAAAAAACAGTTATGTGTGGTTAAGTCAGCTTTCACAAAAATATAATCGGCATATTAAAACCCTGGATCAGATTCCGGATGAAGAACTTGATCAGCTTGCTGCATGGGGCTTTAATGGTTTATGGTTGATTGGAATCTGGGAACGGAGTAATGCATCAAGAAAAATTAAACACATTTTAGGTAATATCGACGCGGTTGCCTCTGCATATTCATTATACGATTATGAAATTGCACATGAACTTGGCGGTGAATATGCATACAATAATTTAAATGAACGTGCACGTAGAAAAGGGATCCGGCTTGCAAGCGATATGGTCCCTAATCATACCGGAATTTTTTCTAAATGGGTAATTGAACGTCCTGATTATTTTATTCAATCCGGTTTTCCACCATTCCCAAATTACCGTTTCACCGGTCCCGATTTATCAGATGATCCTTCTGTATCAATCAGGATTGAAGACGGTTACTGGAGTCGTAGTGATGCTGCAGTTGTTTTCCAGAGAGTTGATAACAGAACGGGGGATGTAAGATACATTTATCATGGTAACGACGGAACCAACATGCCATGGAATGATACTGCTCAACTTAACATGATTAAATCAGAAGTTAGGGAAGCGGTAATTCAAAAAATATTTGAAGTGGCAAGAAAGTTTTCAATTATCCGTTTTGATGCTGCAATGACTCTTGCCAAAAAACATTTCTCCAGATTGTGGTATCCGGTTCCTGGTAGAGGTGGAGATATACCGTCAAGATCAGATTATTCTATGACCCAGGAGGAATTCGATCGATTATTTCCAAAGGAATTCTGGCGTGAAGTTGTTGATAGAATTAATTCTGAAATGCCTGAAACACTTTTACTTGCAGAAGCTTTCTGGTTAATGGAAGGTTACTTTGTTCGAACGCTTGGCATGCATCGCGTTTATAATTCTGCTTTTATGCATATGATGATGAAAGAGGAGAACGCAAAATACCGAGATCTTATCTCGAACACTTTAGAGTTTGAACCGGAAATTCTGAAACGCTACGTTAACTTTATGAGTAACCCTGATGAAGAAACTGCAATTAAACAATTTGGAACAGACGATAAATACTTTGGTGTATGTACCTTAATGGTTACTTTACCCGGTTTACCAATGTTTGCACACGGACAAATAGAAGGATTTACTGAAAAATACGGGATGGAATATCAGCGGGCATACTATAACGAATCACCAAACCAGTGGCTTATTGAACGACATAAAAGAGAAATATTTCCGCTGATAAAGAAACGTTACCTTTTCAGTCAGGTTACAAATTTCTGGCTCTTCGATTTCTGGGATAACCACGGTAACTTGAATGAAAACGTTTTTGCATTTACAAATAGTGAAAGAGGAGAGAAAGCATTAGTCTTTTATAATAACAAGTACGAGAATACAAAAGGAACAATTTTTCATTCTTCGCCAAAACTTCTTTCTTTTATTAACGGTGAAAAAGTAAATCAAACCCGAACACTCGGTGAAGCACTTGGTGTTAATCCTACTCTTCAGCATTATTATGTTTATAGAGAACATATTTCTAACCTTGAGTACTTAAAATCGGGGCATGAATTGGCTTTCCAGGGATTTCAGGTTGAACTCGGTGGATTCAAATATCTGGTTTACCTAAACTTTTACGAAGTATATGATTCAAATGGCGATTATGAAAAGTTAGCCCGTAAATTAAAAGGAAACGGTGTTCCATCGGTTGAAAGGGCACTTAAAGAAATGAGACTGGAACTGGTTCACAAGTCATTCGAAGAAATATTTGATGGTAATAAATTCGATAAGTTTATTCATCCCGAGGAATCAGATGAAGACGATAAACTTGAAACAGAAAAGTTGAATTACTTATCAGGCAGTATTAAGAATCTGCTTAACAATATTGTAAAACATTTTTCACTGCAGAATGAAGTTAAAAAACAGTTTAAAGAATTTGATAGCAGAATTATAAATGTAAGGAAGTTTAATCTATTAATAGATGAATTATATCCGCTTACCGTTAACTCAAATATAGAAATCCATAAAGCAATAATGACAAGCAGAAGTGCGGACTATAATGAAAATTCGATTCTGGTTTTATTATGGATACTAATTTCTCAATTGGAGAACTTATTTGAGGATAAAGGGGAAGTAAATAAATCGAATTATATCGATATCCTTTTGCTTGATACACCGGTAAAAAATTTGTTGAAAAAATCCGGAAGAGGGGAAGGAGATTTGTACAAAGAAATTTTGTTGCTGAATCTTTTAATCCGCTTTGAGGATGAAGTTGAATCTATTTTTGAAAATGAAGAAACTCCTGTAACCATAACTGATTATTCTCCGGTTGAAAAAGAATATTTCAGATCATCACGATTAAAGAAAATATTAGAGGATGATTCTGTGAAGATTTTTATTGGTGTGAATGATTATGATGGTAAAACTTATTATAGTAAAGAGAATTTTGAAGAGTTGATTTCATGGTTTTTTACTCTCTATGTTCTTCAAATAAATAATAAGATGGATAAATTTTCAAATGCGAGTGAAGAGAGTAAATCATTTTTAGATAAATCTTTCTCTAATTACCGTAAGATATTACGATTATCAAATAATTCCGGCTATCTTTATGGTAAATTGATTAATGAAATAGAAGCAAAATAATTTATATTTATTTTTAGAGAATAAGAGACGGTTTGTCAGGCCGTCTCTACAAAAATTTAACTTACTGCAATTTTATCTTTTTCAATCTCTTCTGCCAGCATTTTATTTATAGATGCCGCAGCTCTTCTTCCTTCTCCCATTGCTAGTATTACTGTTGCAGCACCAAGCACAATATCTCCACCGGCAAAAATTCTATCGATAGATGTTTTTTGTGTTTCATCAACAATAATATTTCCCCACTTATTAACGTTCATCTGAGGAGTAGTCTGACTTATCAGGGGATTACTTCCGTTTCCAATTGCAACAATAACAGTGTCAACATCTAATATAAACTCACTATTAGGAATTACCACAGGTCTTCTTCTTCCTGATTGATCCGGTTCTCCCAATTCATATCTTAAACATTCCATTGCTTTAACGCGACCATTCTCATCGCCGATTATTCTCTTAGCATTCTGCAAGAAATAGAATTCAATTCCTTCTTCTTTTGCATGGGCAACTTCCTCTTTTCTTGCTGGCATTTCAACTTCTGTTCTTCTATACACTACATAAACATTTTTTGCGCCCAATCGTTTAGCCATTCTTGCTGCATCCATTGCAACATTACCACCACCTAACACTGCAACATTGACAGAATTGTAAATAGGAGTATCAGCATGACCTTTGTCAAAAGCACGCATCAAATTTGCGCGTGTTAAATATTCATTTGCAGAAAAAACTCCTACAAGACTTTCACCTTCAATTCCCATAAACATTGGTAATCCCGCACCTGTCCCTACAAAAATTGCATGATACCCGTCTTTCTCAATTAAGTCGGTTAACTTTCTTGTACGTCCTACAACAAAATTGGTCTTAAACTCAACACCCATTGCTTTAAGCACTTCAATTTCTTTATCGATAATCTCATTTGGCAAACGAAATTCTGGAATGCCATAACGTAATACTCCGCCAAGTTTATGAAATGCTTCAAATATTGTTACATGATGACCTTCTCTTCTGCAATCCGCTGCAACAACTAAACCCGCCGGACCGCTTCCAACTATTGCAACCTTTTTACCGGTTTCCGGTTTTACTTCTGGCGTTGCAATTTTTCCGGTTGCCCGTTCCCAATCAGCAATAAATCTTTCAAGTCTTCCTATTGCAACAGATTTATCAACATCTTTCAACGCTTTACCAACAGCACAATTGGATTGGCACTGAGTTTCCTGAGGGCAAACTCTACCGCAAATTGCCGGTAGCAGACTTGCTTCTTTTATTACAGCGGCAGCACTTTCAAATTCTGCATGCGCAATATGATTTATAAAGCGCGGTATATCAATTCGAACCGGACAATCTTCAACGCAAGTTTTTTTAACACATTGAAGGCATCTCATCGCTTCAATTCTTGCTTGCTCAATTGTATAACCGAGAGCAACTTCATCTAAGTTTGAGCTTCTAACAATTGGATCCTGTGAAGGCATTTCCTGAGGAGGAATTTTAGTTCTCTCCTTGGGTTTCATATCATCTATTTTATCTAAATATTCTACAATTAATTTTTTTGCTTCTTCGGCTAACTGTTCGGGTGTGTGATGATTCATAAAAGTCCCTCGCGCTGTTTAATTTCCTGTTCCAGAAAACATGAATGAGCTTCCTGTTCTATTTTTTTGTATGAATTTAATCGTGCCATCATATTATCAAAATCAACTAAATGTCCATCGAATTCGGGTCCATCAACACAAACAAATTTTACTTCCTTGCCAACATTTACTCTGCATCCGCCGCACATTCCTGTTCCATCTACCATAATTGTATTTAGTGATACTTGTGTAAATACTCCGTAAGGTCTAGTAGTCTCGGAACAAAATTTCATCATAATCGGTGGACCGATTGCAATAACCATATTTGGTTTAGGATCTCTTTCGCACACTTCCTTTAGTGGTTCCGTCACTAATGCTTTTCTACCATAAGAACCATCATCGGTACATAAAATAAACTCATCGGCAATTGATTTCATCTCCTCTTCAAGAATTATTAAATCTTTGTTTCTTGCGCCAATAATCGTTATAACATGATTTCCGGCTTTCTTTAATGCCTGGGCAATCGGATGTAGTGGAGCTACTCCAATACCACCGCCTACGCATACTACTGTTCCAAAGTTTTCTATATGAGTCGGTTTACCTAGTGGTCCAACTACTGTGGGTATTTCATCACCGGTATTCAATTTTGATAATTGTAAAGTACTTTTACCTACAACCTGGAAAATTATAGTTATTGAACCTTCATCTAAGTTCGCATCTGCAATTGTAAGTGGAATTCTCTCACCATAATCATCATCTATTTGTAATATTATAAACTGTCCGGCAGCCCTTTCT
>CAZEBL010000026.1:18251-18711 GCA_964510325.1 uncultured Melioribacter sp.
CAAAGGGGCATGTAATCTCATTAAGAATACATCCTTCGATAATTGTTTTTTGACTAATATTTTTGCCATCACAACTCCATAATTTTTACTTTAATTCTTTTTTCTAATAATCAACTATAAAAAACAGATTATCAGGATAACAACATCCCCAAATTATTAATATTTTTTTTCTGAAAAAAAGTTTTTTGCTCTTTATATGATTTTGCACTACTAAATAGAGAGTCCAACTCCTATTATAAATTATTCAACAAACGTTAAAATAATTATCAATTGTTAAGTAAAGTCAAAACAATTACTTAAGGATGTACTATTAAAAAATCTTACACTCCAGTTTACAGTGTTATATCAAAGTCTAAAAAAAACAAAAGAAATTGATGGTTTTAATATGGTATGACAATTGTTCATTAAACATCAAAGTATGATTTTACAAAAGGAGTTCAACCATGCAAAAGAGGATTTT
>CAZEBL010000027.1:0-17604 GCA_964510325.1 uncultured Melioribacter sp.
TTAAAAGCAATTGCAGTATAGAAATATGTGAAGAAGATAATCATGATTGCATAGATAACTGCATATGTAAATGATTGATACGAAAAATATTGAGCGAGTGTACCAATAAATTCATTATTCGGGAAAAATGAAAATAATGTACTCGGAATAAACATGATTGATTGAGCAAAGATAATCGGCATTACTCCGGCAGTATTAACACGCAAAGGAATGTACTGAGTAACTCCGCCATAAACTTTTCTTCCAACTACCCGCTTGGCATATTGGACTGGAATTCGCCGCGTACCTTGGGTTACAAGAACTACTCCGGCAATTACCAATACCATAAGAGCTATAATAACTATTTCAATTACTAAATTTCTTTGTCCGGCAGCAATTAATCTGTATTCGTCTAAGATTGCAAAAGGGAACCTGTTAATAATTCCTATAAAAATTATTAACGAGATACCGTTGCCAATCCCTTTTTCTGTTATTTGTTCGCCCATCCACATAATAAACATTGTTCCGGCAACAAGGAGAATAATTGTAGAAATTTGCCAAGCCATTCCTCTAACTGCATCGGGAACGATAGGTAGATTATTATGCTGAATATTCAAAAGCTGAATAGTAACACCCCATGCCTGAAAAGCGGAGATAATAACGGTTCCGTATCTTGTCCATTGGTTGATCTTCTTACGTCCTTCTTCACCTTCACGTTGTAACTTCTGAATGTAAGGAATAACCGCTCCGGCAATCTGCAATATAATAGAAGCAGAAATGTAAGGCATAATACCGAGTGCAAAAATTGCAGCGTTAGAGAACGCACCACCTACAAATAAATCATACAATCCAAAAAGATTATCGCTGGATTTATTTGCCATAGCTGTAGTGAGTAAATAAGAATCGATACCCGGTAAAGTAATATGAGACCCGACTCTTACAATAATAAGCAAGGCAATAGTATAAAGAATTCTCTGCCTAAGCTCATGAATTTTAAAAATGTTTCGGAAAGTTTCTTGAATTGTAGCCATTAAACTTTAATCTCTTTGATAGTTCCGCCAAGTGATTCAATTTTTTCTTTTGCAGAAGCACTAAATGCGTGTGCCTCAATATTTAATTTTGCTTTTAATTCTCCCACACCAAGAATTTTAAAAGGTGCAACTGCTTTAGAAATTACACCGTGCTTATATAAAGAAACTGCATTAATAATTCCGTCTTCAACTTTTTTATCATCTACTAACTTTTGTAATCGGCTTAAATTAACAACCTGATAAACAGTTTTAAATGGAGAGTGAAAACCTCTTTTAGGAACACGTCTTTGTAGAGGCATCTGTCCGCCTTCGAACCATGCTCTGTATTTAGCCCCGGAACGTGAACGCTGACCATTCATACCACGTGTAGCTGTTCCACCGTGACCGGAACCTTCTCCACGCGCAATTCTTTTTACTTTTTTGTTTGAACCTTTTGCCGGTTTAAGATTACTTAAAATATCCATTGAACACCCTATGCTTCGATTTCTTCTACTTTAACTAAATGAGATACTTTCTTAATCATTCCTCTAATTTGAGGTGTATCGTTATGAATTACAAAATAATTCGGTCTACTCAGACCTAAAGATTCTATAGTTAATTTTTGTGTCTTCGGTCTATCAATAATACTTTTTACTTGTGTAATTTTTAATTTCTTAGCCATATAATCCTCTAATTACAAATTAAACAACTCGTTAACTTTCAATCCGCGTTTATAAGCCATAGTTCTGGCATCAACAAGATTAAGTAAAGCGTTCAAAGTTGCTTTAACCTGATTGTGCGGATTTGAAGATCCGAGTGATTTAGTCAAAATATCCTGAACACCGGCGGCTTCTAAAACTGCACGAACACCACCTCCAGCTATTAGTCCTGTACCTGGTGTAGCCGGTTTTAACAGAACCTGTCCTGCTCCAAATTTACCAACAATCGGATGAGGAATTGTTCCTTTAACAACAGATACTTTGTAAACATTCTTTTTAGCATCGTCAATACCTTTAGAGATTGCATCAGTTACTTCATTTGCTTTTCCAAGACCAACACCAACATGTCCGTTACCATCACCAACAACAACGATTGCATTAAAGCTGAATCTTCTACCACCTTTTACAACTTTAGCAACTCTATTAATATGAACAATTTTCTCTTTGAGGTTTTCGAGTCCCGATACTTTTTTGTACTTGAAATTCAATTTTAACTCCTCTATTCAACCTTTACTTAATTATTAATGATTTTTTTGCTGCCGGGGGAGGATTCGAACCTCCACATACGGCTCCAAAGGCCGCTGTCCTGCCATTAGACGACCCGGCAAGAACAAATTAAAAATGAAATTAAAATTTCAAACCGCCTTCACGGGCGCCATCGGCAACAGCTTTAACTCTACCGTGATATGTATATCCGCTTCTATCGAACACGGCAGTAGTAATACCTTTTTCAGCAGCACGTTTTGCTAATAGAACACCAACAATTTTACTTTTTGAAACTTTTGTTTTTGTGTTTTTTATTTCTTCTGCCAAATCTTTTACCTTTGTTGAAGCAGAAACTAATGTAACACCCTTTGAATCATCTACAAGCTGAGCATACATATGATTCAAGCTTCTGAAAACAGTTAATCTAGGACGTTCGGCAGTTCCTGAAACTTTGCTTCTAACTCTTACTTTTTTTCTAATTCTTCTTTTATTATCCTTCAAAAACATTTTTCCCGATCTCCTAATTATTTACCAGCAGTCTTGCCAGCTTTTCTAATAATAAATTCATTCGAGTATTTAATTCCTTTACCTTTGTATGGCTCAGGTTTTTTAAATGACCTGATTTTCGCAGCTATCAATCCAACAAGTTCTTTATCAATTCCCGAAATTTTAATTTGTGTTGGAGCGGGAACTTCAATTTTAATTCCCTGAGGAGGAATAAAATAGATTGGATGTGAATAACCCAAACTAAATAGAACTGCTTCACCTTTAGATTCGGCTTTGTAACCAACACCAACAATATCAAGGGATTTCTGATAACCTTCTGTAACACCTTTTATCAAATTGCTTATCAGAGCTCTGGTAAGTCCATGCAAAGATCTATTTTCTTTTGCATCGTCAGGACGAGTAACAAGAACTTCATCCTTAGTAACTTCTACATTAATGCTTGGATGAATTTTCATAGTTAACTCACCGAGTTTACCTTTAACTTTTAGTAACCCGTCAGTTTTAGTTACTGTAACATCTTTAATAGAAATCGGTTTTTTACCTATACGCGACACTTTTTAACCTCGTTCAAACTTTAGTTAATTACCAAACGTGGCAGATTACTTCTCCGCCAACGGCTTCTTTTTTAGCTTGTTTATCTGTTAATAAACCTTTGGGAGTAGAAATAATTGCTATTCCCAATCCATTTAAAACTTTTGGAATTTCATCTTTTCCAACATAAGTATGAAGACCGGGAGTACTGATTCTTTTTAATCCGGCAATTGAAGAAACTCCGTTTATATATTGTAAATGAATTCGTAAAACGTTTTGTTTATTATCTTCAACTACGTTGAAGTCTCTAATAAACTTATTCGATCTAAGAATTTCGGCCATATTAACCTTCATTTTTGATGAAGGGATGTCCACAAATTTTTTCTTTGCTTTAACAGCATTTCTAATTCTTGTTAAAAAATCTGCAATCGGATCGGTTGCTGGCATTTACTTATTCTCCTCTTATTACCAACTTGATTTTTTTACGCCGGGAATTTCACCGCGTAAAGCCATTTCTCTTAATACTAATCGGGATATTCCAAACTTTCTGTAAAATCCCCTTGGTCTTCCTGAAATTAGACATCTATTATGAATACGTGTAGTAGCAGAATTTCTGGGAAGTAACTGTAATGCTTCGTAATCACCCTTCTCTTTTAATTCCTTTCTCTTTTCGGAATACTTTGCAGAGAGTCTGCGTTTTTTTTCTTCACGTGCTAATAAACTTTTTCTTGCCATGATTTTCCTTCTTAATTAATTTCCTTTTTTCTGAACGGCATACCGAATGCGTTCAAAAGTTCATATGCTTCTTTATCAGTCTTTGCTGTTGTAACAAACGTGATATCCATTCCTAAGACTTTTGTAACTTTATCAACATTAATTTCCGGGAATATAATTTGTTCCTTTATACCAAGAGTATAATTACCTCTTCCGTCAAAAGATTTATCAGAAACACCTCTAAAGTCACGAACTCTTGGAAGTGCAATAGTAATAAGTCGATCAAGGAATTCATACATCCTTGCACTTCTTAAAGTTACTTTAGCACCAATTTTCATTCCTTCGCGCAATTTGAAATTGGAAATTGCTTTCTTAGCGGTTCTTACGGTAACTTTTTGACCAGTAATTGTTTCGAGATCTTTAACAGCTTCATCTAATATTTTTGCGTCCTGGACTGCCTGTCCCACACCCATATTCAAAACAATTTTTTCAATTCTGGGAACCTGCATAATACTTTTGTAATTGAATTGCTCCTTAAGTTTAGGAACGATTTCTTTAATGTACTTTTCCTTCAATCGTGCCGGAATCTTTTCTTCAATTACCTTAACGTCGTCACCGGATTTAGCTTTTTTACCGGATTGAGGAGCCGGACTTTGTACTTTTTGATCTTTAGTTTTTTGTTCTTTTGCCATCGTGATTATAAATCCTTAGAATTTTTATGCGATCATTTCGCCGCTTACTTTGCTTATTCTTACGCTTTTCTTTTTCCCTTTTTTATCATCTATGATGATTTTAGAACCAATTTTTGTCGGTTCATTTGTTTTAGGATCGAGAAGCATAACATTAGAAACATTAATAGGAGCTTCTTTTTCAATAATTCCGCCTTGCGGATTTTTCTGATTTGGTTTTGTATGTCTTTTACGAAGATTAACTCCTTCAATAATTACTTTATTAAGTACCGGAAAAACTTTAAGAACTTTACCGGTTTTTCCTTTGGAGTTACCCGAAATAACAATTACAGAATCATTCTTTTTAATTTTCATTTGGTCATTCCTCTTAGAGAACCTCTGGAGCCAGAGAAATTATTTTCATAAATTTTTTATCGCGCAATTCTCTTGCAACCGGTCCGAAAATACGAGTACCGCGTGGTTCGCCCTGAGCGTTTAGAAGAACAGCAGCATTTTCATCAAAACGAATATACGAGCCATCATTTCTTCTAACTTCTTTTTTAGTACGAACAATAACAGCCCTGGATACTTCACCTTTTTTAACACCGCCGCCGGGTATTGCAGACTTTACGCTAACAACAATTACATCACCCAGGCTGGCATATCTTCTATTGCTTCCACCTAAGACGCGAATGCATCGGACTTTTTTAGCACCGGAATTATCCGCAACTACTAAATTTGTTTCTTCTTGAATCATTTTTTATAAACTCCCAATCAAACTTTATAAAGTGCTAAGGCAACTATTTTGCTTTTTCAACTATTTCTACCAAACGCCATTTTTTTCTTTTGCTTAATGGTCGAGTTTCCATAATCTTAACAACATCACCCAAACCGCATTCATTCTTTTCATCATGTGCCATTAATTTGGTAGTCTTCTTAAAATATTTTTTATAGATCGGATGCGCAACACGTCTTTCAATAGCAACAATAATGCTCTTATTCATTTTATTACTAACAACCGAACCGATTCTAATTTTTCTTGTATTTCTGGTCTCCATCGAAAAAGAATTTCTCCTTATTAATTAGTCTTTGAGTTTTTAGCTTCCTGCATTTCACGTTCTTTAAGAATCGTTTTCATTTTAGCAATATCTTTTTTTACAAGACGCAGTTTAGCTGTATTTGTTAGATTTTTTAATTCTTGCTGGAATCTCAAATCCACAAGATTCTTTTGTTCTTCGAGAATTCTTTTCTTTATTTCTTCTGTGGACATTCCTTTTATTTCGTAAATCTTCATATTATAAAAATCCTTTTATGATTCCAAATCCGGTCTTTGAACTATTTTTGTTTTAATAGGTAATTTATGTGCAGCTACAGTCAGGGCTTCTTGTGCTGTTGCTTTATCCACACCACCGACTTCAAACATTATTCTACCTGGCAAAACAACTGCCACCCAGAATTCCGGAGCTCCCTTACCTTTACCCATCCTGGTTTCAAGAGGTTTTTTGGTAACAGGTCTATCTGGAAAAATTCTTATCCACACTTTACCATCACGTTTCATCTGTCGTGATAATGCAACACGGCAAGCTTCTATCTGTCGGCTTGTAATCCATGCCGGTTCCATCGCTTTCAAACCGTAATCACCAAAATTAACAAGATGACCGCGGGTAGCTTTGCCTGTTCTTCTACCTCTATGTGCTTTACGATACTTAACTCTTTTTGGCATTAACATGAGAAAAACTCCTAAAACTTTTTACTGTAACTTTATTCTGTTGAACGTCTTCCTAAAATTTCTCCACGGCAGATCCAAACTTTAATTCCAATAGAACCATAAATTGTTTCTGCTCTTCCGTGTGCATAATCAATATCGGCACGTAAGGTATGAAGCGGAATTCTACCTTCTTTATACTGTTCGGTTCTCGCCATTTCTGCACCACCTAATCTTCCTGAACACATAATTCTTATTCCTTCAGCACCCATTCGCATTGCAGATGTAATTGCAGATTTCATTGCACGTCGGAAAGAAATTCTTCCCTCAATCTGTTTAGCAATATTTTCAGCAACAAGGTATGCATCTAATTCAGGTCTCTTAATTTCTGTGATCTGAATTTTTACTTCCTTGTCTGTTAATTTTTTTAATTCCTCTTCAATCTGTGCAATTTCTTTACCGCTCTTTCCAATAACAACACCGGGTCTGGATGTATGAATAGTAAGAATAATATTTTTTGATGTTCTATCAATCTTGATAGAAGCAATTCCGGCGTTTTGTAATCTTTTACGAACATAAGTTCTTAATTTTTTATCTTCGATGAGTTTTGGTGCGTAACTTTTGTTTTCGTACCAATTCGATTCCCATCCTTTAATAACTCCAACTCTTAAACCAATTGGATTAGTCTTCTGACCCAAAACTTCCTCCTAAGATTACTTTTTTGTTGCAACAACAATTGTTAGGTGATTCGATCTTTTTCTTATTCTATAAGCTCTGCCCATTGGAGCAGCAGAAATTCTTTTTAATGTCGGTCCCTGATTTACGAAAGCTTCCTTAACGAACAAATTCGAAACTTCCTGTTTAGCACCATCCTCTTTATTCATCAAGTTAGAGACTGCAGATCTTAAAACTTTTTCTGCAGGTTTTGATGAATGTTTTGGAGAAAAGTGTAATATCTCTATTGCCTGATCAACTGACTTACCTCTAATCAAATCAATTACCAATCTCATTTTACGTGGCGAAGAACCGATATATTTATGTGTAGCTTTTGCTTCCATTATTTAATTTCCTCGATTTTATACAAATGGCATCATTTTACTTTGGATGCTTTTTCAGCTTTTGTTCCCGGATGTCCTCTAAAAATTCTGGTAGGTGCAAATTCACCAAGTTTATGACCAACCATATTTTCAGATATATAAACAGGAATCATTTTATTTCCATTATGAACTGCAATTGTGTGTCCTACAAACTCAGGCGAAATAGTGCTTGCACGAGACCAGGTTTTAATAATTTTTTTCTGATTGGTTTCATTAAGTTTTCTTACTTTCTGCAAGAGTTTAACACTAATAAAAGGACCTTTTTTAACTGATCTTGGCATACGTTACTCTAAATTATTTTCTTCTCTTTATAATAAGTTTGTTAGTTGGATTTTTTCTTTTTCTTGTTTTTAATCCTTTGGATTTCTGTCCCCATGGAGAAACAGGATGACCACCACCTGAAGTTTTACCTTCGCCACCACCCATCGGATGATCAACAGGGTTCATAGCCACGCCTCTAACATGAGGTCTTCTACCAAGCCATCTGCTACGTCCGGCTTTACCCAGACTTATATTTTCATGATCCGAATTACCAACAGCTCCATAAGTAGCCATACAATCAACACTAACCATTCTAACTTCGCCCGATGGCATTTTCAACTGCGCATATTTTCCTTCTCTTGCCATTAACTGGATTGAAGCACCTGCACTTCTTCCAATCTGTCCACCTTTACCGGGCTTCATTTCTACGTTATGAACAAAACTACCAAGCGGAATCTCTTTAAGCGGAAGCGAGTTTCCAACTTTTATTTCTGAACCGGAGCCGGACATTAAAGTATCGCCTACTTTTAAACCTTCTGGTGCAAGAATATACCTTTTTTCGCCATCAGCATAATTTAGTAGTGCAATTCTTGAAGTTCTATTTGGATCATATTCAATCGAAAAAACTTTAGCCGGTACACCATGTTTTTCTCTTTTGAAATCGATTATTCTATAACGTCTTTTGTGTCCACCACCGCGATGACGTGAAGTAACTCTACCTAAATTATTTCTACCGCCAGATTTCTTTAGAGAAACTGTCAAGGATTTTTCCGGAGAAGTTTTGGTTATCTCTTCAAATGAAGAGATACTCATAAATCTTGTACCGGGTGTATTTGGTTTTAATTTTCTAATTGCCATTTAATTCAGCTCCGAAACAATTGGTCTTAAGCTTGACCAAAAATGTCAATAGTTTGACCTTCTTTAAGTGTAACAATAGCTTTTTTAAATTTTGCTGTTCTTCCTGTAAAGCGACCTTTACGAGTAAATTGAGTTCTCTGTTTTCCTTTATATCTTATAGTATTGATAGAAATCGCATCAACATTAAATTTATCCTTAATAGCCTTAGCAATCTGAATTTTATTTGCATCAACGGAAACAATAAATCCAAATTTATTAGGATGCTTTTCGCTAATACCAGACATTTTTTCTGTAATCAAAGGTCGAATTAAAATACTTTTCATTTTTTAACCGTATTATTTAAATGTGCTTTCTAAAAGATTTACTGCGCTTTTTTGCATAACAAGAATCTGATTATTCAACAACTCGTAAGCAGAAGCTTTGTTTGCTTCAAGTATATTAACGCGTTCGATATTTCTACCGGATTTATAAACATTCTCTAGCGTTCCGTTTGTAAGTAATAACGTCTTTTTACCTTTAAGCTGAAGAGCATTTAATATCTTTGCAAATTCTTTTGTTTTGGGAGACTCAAAATTAAAATCTTCCACTACAATAATTTGATTAGCTTTGGCTTTATAAGACAACGCTGATTTTCTTGCAAGCGAAACAACTTTTTTATTTAGCTTTTGAGTATAATCTCTTGGTTTAGGACCAAATATTGAACCACCACCAACCCAAAGTGGGGATTTTGATGATCCAGCTCTTGCACCACCGCGACCTTTTTGACGCCATGGTTTTTTACCACCACCGCGCACTTCATTTCTCTCTTTTGCTTTATGGGTTCCCTGACGTTGATTTGCAAGGTATGCTTTAACAGCTAAATAGAGAACATGATCATTCGGTTCTATTTCAAAAATATCTTTAGAGAGATCTACTTTCTCGCCAGATTTTGTACCATCAGTTTTTAGGACTTCTAATTTCATTTTCAATAACACTATTTATTAATTGCCACAATTGAATTTATAGAGCCTGGAACTGCTCCTTTAACCATTATAATATTCTTATCTACAATAACTTTAACTACTTTTAAATTTCTAACTGTTACGCTTTCATATCCTTTTCTTCCAGCCATTCTCTGACCTTTAAAAACTCTTGATGGATATGAACTTGCACCAATAGAACCGGGAGCTCTAACTCTATCGCTTTGACCGTGTGTTGTTCCACCAACACCACCAAAACCATGTCTTTTAATTACTCCCTGAAAACCTTTTCCCTTACTTTTACCGGATACTTTAACCTTATCGCCCACCTGAAAAAGATCAGCTTTAACTTCATCACCAACTTTGAATTGATCAGCTTCAAAATTTCTGAATTCCTGTAGAGCAGCAGGTGGAACTAGACCAAGTTTTTTGTAAACAGTAATTTGAGGTTTATTAACTTTTTTCTCTTTCTTTTCTCCGAATCCTAACTGAACTGAAGAGTAACCATCTTTGTCGTTGGTTTTAATAGAATAGACCTTACATGGTCCGGCTTCAAGAACTGTAACCGGAATTATTTGACCATCTTCGGAGTATATATTAGTCATTCCTAATTTTTTTGCTAACAGACCAGGCATTTTTTTCCCTATAACTTTATCTCTATGTCAACGCCAGCAGGAATTTCGAGCTTGCTTAATGCGTCAACAGTTTTATTATTAGAATTGTGGATATCGATAATTCTTTTATGAGCCCTTATCTCGAATTGTTCACGAGATTTTTTATCAACGTGAGGAGATCTTAATACTGTAAAGACTGTTCTTCTTGTAGGAAGAGGAATTGGACCGGAAACAACAGCACCAGTACTTTTAACAGTTTTGATAATCTTTTCAGTTGATTTGTCAATCAAAATATGATCGTATGACTTAAGCTTAATTCTAATTTTTTGACCGGGCACTTTTAATAATCTCCTTGTTCAGACATAATAAGGGGAAAGCATTTACTTTCCCCTATTCAATGTTTATTACTATTCAATAATCTTTGTTACGAAACCAGCACCAACAGTTCTTCCGCCTTCGCGAATAGCGAATTTCAAACCTTCTTCCATAGCGATTTCAGAAATTAAATCGATCTTTAATTGAACGTTATCGCCGGGCATAACCATTTCGGTTCCTTCAGGTAATGTTGCTATTCCGGTTACGTCTGTTGTTCTGAAATAAAACTGAGGTCTATAACCATTAAAGAATGGGGTATGACGTCCACCTTCTTCTTTTGAAAGGATATAAACTTTAGCTTCAAATTTCTTATGAGGAGTAATGGAACCGGTTTTTGCAAGAACCATTCCTCTTTCAATTTCTGTTTTATCAACACCACGTAATAACAATCCGGCATTGTCTCCAGCAATTGCAGAATCTAATTCTTTTCTAAACATTTCTATACCGGTAACAACAGTTTTCTTATGAACACCAAGACCAATTAATTCAACTTCTTCATTTAATTTGAGTGTACCTCTTTCAACTCTTCCAGTTGCAACGGTGCCACGACCTGTAATAGAAAATACGTCTTCAACCGGCATCAAGAATGGTTTATCAGAATCACGCTGTGGTATTGGCACATAATCGTCAACTGCTTTCATTAACTCCCAGATACAGTTATATCTTTCATCTGTAGTTGGAGCATTTGCAGTGCCAGCTTCAAGAGCTTTTAAAGCAGAACCACGGATAATAGGAATTTCATTTCCAGGGAATTCGTATTTTGTTAATAACTCTCTTAATTCCATTTCAACTAAGTCGATTAATTCAGGATCATCCATCATATCAACTTTGTTCAAGAATACTACTATTCTTGGAACGCCTACCTGTCTTGCAAGAAGAATATGTTCTCTTGTTTGTGGCATTGGACCATCAGTAGCAGCAACAACAAGAATTGCACCGTCCATTTGAGCAGCACCAGTAATCATGTTCTTTACATAGTCAGCGTGACCTGGACAGTCAACGTGAGCATAATGCCTATTTTCTGTTGAGTATTCAACGTGAGCAGTTGCAATTGTAATACCTCTTTCTCTTTCTTCTGGAGCATTATCAATACTGTCGAATGTTCTGACCTGAGATAGACCTTTTAATGCTAATGCCATGGTGATGGCTGCAGTAAGAGTAGTTTTGCCATGGTCTACGTGTCCGATCGTACCTATGTTAACATGAGGTTTACTACGATCAAATTTTTCTTTTGCCATCTAGTTACTCTCCTTATTGTTTATTTTCTTAATTAAATATTATTAATATTTTTTATTATGCTGATTGAGTCATTTTTTTAGACTGCGATTTTTCAGTAATCTCTTCAGCTACTGACTTAGGTACTTCTGAATAATGTGAAAATTGCATTGTATATATTGCTCTACCTTGAGTCATAGAACGTAATGTAGTTGCATAACCAAACATTTGCGCTAAGGGAACCATTGCCTTAATAACCTGTGCATCTTTCCTTGAATTAAATCCTTCAATTTTACCTCTGCGGGAATTTAGATCTCCCATTACATCTCCAAGGTATTCTTCCGGGGTTATTACTTCTACACTCATCATTGGTTCAAGTAAAATTGGATTAGCTTTTAATGCACCATTTTTGAAACCAATTGACGCTGCAACTTTAAATGATATTTCATCCGAATCCACATCGTGATACGATCCATCAAATAACTTAACCTTAATATCTACAACAGGGTATCCGGCAAGCACACCGTTTCTCATTGCATCGTGTAATCCATTAACAATAGGATTAATATACTCTTTAGGAACAGAGCCACCTACAATTGCATTTTCAAATTCAAAACCTTTACCAGGTTCATTAGGAGAGATTTCCAACCAGACATGACCGTATTTACCACGCCCACCGGTTTGCTTAACAAATTTACCTTCTGCCTGAACAGTTTTTGTTATTGTTTCTCTATATGCTACCTGAGGTTTACCAACATTTGCTTCAACTTTGAATTCTCTCTTCATTCTATCTACAAGAATTTCGAGATGAAGTTCTCCCATACCGCTAATAAGAGTTTGACCGGTTTCATCATCAACTTTCACTTTAAATGTAGGATCTTCATCACTAAGCTTTGCAAGAGATTCAGAAAGTTTATCCTGATCAGCTTTAGTTTTTGGTTCAATTGCAATTTGAATCACAGGTTCCGGGAATGCCATTCTTTCAAGAATAATTGCATCTTCTTCTGTACATAATGTATCGCCAGTCTTTGTATATTTCAATCCAACAATAGCAGCAATATCACCTGCCCTTATTTCATCCATATCTTCTCTATGATTTGCATGCATCTGAAGAACACGTCCAACTCTTTCTTTTTTATCACTTACAGAATTAAAAATATATGACCCGGCTTTTAAAGTACCACTATAGACTCTAATAAATGTTAATTTACCAACATAAGGATCCGTCATAATTTTGAAAGCGAGAGCAGTAAATTTTTCATTAGGATCTATCTTTCTTTCAACATGATCATTTTTATGAATATGATGAGCAGTAAGATTTCCTAAATCAAGTGGAGATGGTAGAAAATCAACCACTGCATCCAGTAATTTCTGTACTCCTTTATTCTTAAATGAAGAACCGCATAATACAGGAATAATTTTTAACTGAATTGTAGCAGCTCTTAATACTGGTTTGATTTCTTCTTCAGAAATCTCCTTACCTTCTAAATATTTTTCAAGCAATGTATCATCAACATCCGATACTGCTTCGAGCATATGAGTTCTATATTTCTGCGCAAGCGGGACAAGATCAGTAGGTATTTCTACATCCTCAAAAGTTGTTCCCAGGGTATCATCATGAAACATTCTTGCTTTCATAGACATAAGATCAATAAAACCATTAAATAACTCACCATCACCAACGGGTAAAGTTATCGGAACAGCATTTGCCCCGAGTTTTTCTTTCATCATATTTACGGCGTTATAAAAATCAGCACCTACGCGATCCATTTTATTTACAAAAGCTATTCTCGGAACACCATATTTATCAGCTTGTCTCCAAACCGTTTCAGATTGTGGTTCAACACCACCAACAGCACAGAAAAGAGCAATTGCACCATCTAATACTCTCAAAGAACGTTCAACTTCAACAGTAAAATCAACGTGACCGGGAGTATCAATAATATTAATTTGATGATTCTTCCATGATGTTGTTGTTGCAGCACTTGTAATGGTAATTCCACGTTCTTTCTCCTGTTCCATCCAATCCATTGTAGCAGCACCATCATGTACTTCACCCATACGATGTAATTTACCGGTATAATACAGAATTCTTTCTGTAGTAGTTGTTTTGCCGGCATCGATGTGGGCCATAATACCGATGTTTCTTACTTTACTTATTTCTACACGCTTAGTCGACATCTAAAATTAAAAACTCCTTTCTACCATTTAAAATGTGCAAATGCTTTATTGGCTTCGGCCATTCTGTGAGTATCATCTTTCTTCTTAACAGCATTTCCTTCGCCATTTGCGGCCGCCATTAATTCTGCAGCAAGTTTTGCAGCCATCGATTTATCTTTTCTTTCTCTCGAATAAACTCTTATCCACCTCAAAGCTAACGAGGTTCTTCTTTCGGGTCTAACTTCCATAGGAACTTGGTAAGTAGCACCACCAACCCTTCTGCTTCTAACTTCCACAAGAGGTTGAACATTTTGTATAGCTTTCTTAAAAACTTCCATAGCTGGTTTTTTAGATTTTTGTTCAATCAAAGAAAAACTATCATAAACCATATTTCTTGTGGTTGATTTTTTACCATGCCATGTTAGATAGTTAATAAGCTTAGAAACCAAAATATCATTGTATTTTGGGTCTGGTTTAAGAAATCTTTTTTCTGCTCTCTTTTTTCTCATATTAATTATTTAGCTTTTGGTTTTTTTGTTCCGTATTTAGACCGGCCTTTCTTTCTATCCTCAACACCACCGGTATCCAGTGTACCACGAATAATATGGTATCTTACGCCCGGTAAATCTTTAACTCTACCTCCTCTAATCAATACAATTGAGTGTTCTTGCAAATTATGTCCTTCACCAGGGATATATGCAGTAACCTCAATATGATTTGTCAATCTAACTCTTGCAACTTTTCTTAAGGCCGAATTAGGTTTCTTTGGAGTAGTTGTATAAACTCTTGTACAGACACCACGCTTCTGTGGGCAAGAATCTAAAGCAGGTGCTTTATTCTTTGAAGTTACTACTACTCTACCTTTTCTAACCAACTGGTTTATCGTTGGCACGTAATTTCCTCCGAAAATATTTCATTTTTGATAAAAATTCAGACTTCAAATTTATTGATAATCATTCCAATTGTCAAGAAATACAAAACAATTATTTTAAAATAAACCTATATGGATTCTTTCTCTTCAAATTCCTCAGCTTTAATACCAATTTCCTCTGCTGTTTCATCACCGGTTAGAATGATATTCTTATATTTCTTAAGACCGGTACCAGCTGGAATTAAATGTCCCATAACCACATTTTCTTTAAGTCCATTAAGTGTATCAACCTTAGCTTCAGTAGCAGCATTGGTTAAAACCTTGGTAGTTTCCTGGAATGATGCAGCAGAAATAAAGCTTTCGGTTGATAAAGCAGCATGTGTGATGCCAAGAAGTACGTTATCAAATGTAGCTGGTTCAGCATCACGCGACTTCATAGTTTTCTTCCCTTTACGAGTAAGCTCGGCGTTAATTTCTCTAAATTTAGCTTTTGAAACTAATTGTCCAGCTTTAAATTTAGATTGACCGGGATCCAGTATTACAACCATATTTTCAATCCGCTCGTTCTCTTCCAATAATCTATTTCTATCAACTAAATCTTCTTCAATAAAGTTTGTATCACCGGCAGAAATTATTTGAAGTTTTTGTAACATTTGTCTTACAATTACTTCTATATGTTTATCATTAATTTTAACACCTTGTAGACGATAAACATCCTGAATTTCGTTTACCAAATATTCCTGAACTGCATTGGTACCTTTAATTTTCACAATGTCATGAGGATCCATTGGCCCATCAGTAATCTTTTCACCAGCCGGAATTTCATCATTCTCTTGAACAAGGATATGTTTACCATAAGGAACAGCATAAACTTTCTGAATTGACCCGTCAAATGATTCAACAATAATTTCTCTACTACCTTTTTTACGAGCACCGAATTTAACTTTTCCTTCAATTTCAGAAACAATTGCAGGATCATGCGGACTCCTTGCTTCAAATAATTCAGTTACTCTTGGTAAACCACCAGTAATATCTCTAGTTTTAGCAGTTGCCTTAGAAATTTTTGCTAAAATTGTTCCCGCTTGAATTTCCTCGCCTTCTTCAACAGCTAAATAAGCTCTGGTAGGAATATTAAATACTTTCTCATTTCCTTTAGAGTCTTTAATTGAAATACTTGGTGTTAGGTTTTTATCCTTTGATTCAATTACGACTTTCTGTACGTGACCAGTTTGCTCATCTGCAACCTGTTGATATGTAACATTATCAACTAAATCTATAAAGGATACTTTACCACCCATATCAGTTACGATAACTGAATTGTAAGGATCGTGGTTGTATAAAGGTTGTCCTTTAACAACATCCTGTTTATCCTCAACCATTAGTTCTGCACCATAAGGAATTTCGAATCGTTTTATTTGTCTATCATCTTCATCATAAATTCCAATTCCACCTCTTCTACCAATAACAACCTTAACTTTTCCAAATGCATCAACTTTTTCAACAAAATTAATTTTATCGAATTTAACTGTACCAGCAACGTTGGTTTCTACCTGAGATTGACTTGCTATACGAGAAGAAGTACCACCAAAGTGGAATGTACGAAGAGTTAACTGTGTACCCGGTTCACCAATGGATTGAGCAGCAATAATTCCAACTGCTTCGCCATTTTCTACTAATTGACCGGTTGTTAAATTTCTACCATAACATTTTGAACAAACACCTCTCTTTGATTCACAGGTAAGAACAGTTCTAATATAAACCTGATCTATGTATGCCTCGTCAATTTTTTCTGCAATTTCTTCTGTAATTAATTCACCAGCTTCAATCAATAGTTCATCGGTTCTTGGATCGTAAACATCTTCTTGTGCTGTACGTCCTGTTATTCTTTCTGCAAGCGGTTCTCTTTCCTGTTCAACATCTTTTAATGCAGTAACATAAATACCACGGATAGTTCCGCAATCCAGTTCTGATACTATAACATCCTGTGCTACGTCGCATAATCTTCTTGTTAAGTAACCAGCATCAGCAGTTTTAAGAGCTGTATCTGCCAAACCTTTACGAGCACCGTGAGTGGAAATAAAATATTCAAGTACCGAGAGACCTTCTTTAAAGTTAGCCACAATAGGGTTTTCAATAATTTCTCCTGATTGACCGGTTAAGCTCTTTTGAGGTTTCTGCATCAAACCACGCATACCAGCTAACTGACGAACCTGTTCTTGCGAACCTCTTGCACCGGAGTCAACCATCATATGTAATGAGTTAAATCCAGCTTGATCAGTTTTTAATCGATCCATCAATGATTTTGCAACATTATTTGTGGTAAACGTCCACACGTCAATTATTTTATTATATCTTTCCGCATCTGTAATAAGACCTTGCTCATGCTCATTTAAGATTCCGTTCACCTTCTTGTTGGAATCGGCAATGAGTTTTACTTTTTCATCAGGAATAATCATATCGCTGAAACTGATTGATAATCCTGCTGCTGTTGCATAACGGTAACCAAGCTCTTTAACATCATCCAAAAACTTGGCAGTAACTTCGTTGCCAAGTTTCATAAACATCTTATAAATCAATCCGCTAAAAATTTTCTTAACGAGCAATTCATTTATAAAGCCATATCCTTTAGGAACGATTTGATTAAATATAACCCTACCAACAGTTGTTTCGATTAACTGATCATCAATCTTAGCTTTAATTTTTGCATGAAGATCAACAGCCTTAGAGTTGTAAGCAATTAATACTTCATCCATACTGCTAAATATTTTACCTTCACCTTTTGCACCGGCTCTAACTTTTGTTAAATAATAACATCCAAGAACTATATCTTGAGTAGGAACAACAATAGGTCCACCGTTTTGTGGTGAGAGAATAT
>CAZEBL010000028.1:0-12369 GCA_964510325.1 uncultured Melioribacter sp.
ATACACCCCTCCTAATGATCATGTCTATGCAGCAAACAAAACCAAATGGCTGGAAGCTGCTTATACATTAAAGGCACGTTACTTATTGCATTGGGCTGAAGTTAACAGTGGAAACTATGCCCTTGCTTTAGCTGCAATTCAAAAAGGTATTTCAGCTAATGCTAATAACTTCAAAACCAAACATACAACAAATGAATCTGAATCTAATGGGATCTATCAATTCTGGCGACAGAGAGACTCCTATATTAGAGCCGGTAAGTATTTAGTTGACTTATTGAAAACAAGAAATGATCCGCGTCTACAAGTATACTTCCAGGCTGGTGTAGGAACTTTAGCTGGACAATTTGTTGGCGCAGCACCAGGTCAAGCATTAACAGATGCTTCTAATTTAAGTGCTGCAATGCGTGCACCTAATTTATCATTCGATATGATGTCATTCACGGAAGCTAATCTTATATGGGCTGAATGTGCATTTAAAACCGGAGATCAAGCAACGGCATTAGCAAAGCTTAATGCTGCAAGACGTGCTGAAGAAGGTCGCTGGGGTTTAGCCGCTAACTCTCTTGGAACTGCAACTGGATTAACAGGTAACGATTTAATTAATGCTATTATGGAAGAAAAATATATTGCCCTCTTTATGAATATCGAAGCATATAATGATTGGAAAAGAGCAAACCGGCCAGCATTAACACCTTATACCGGTGGTCAAATTCCAAGACGTTTGTTATATGGTGATGGAGAAAGAACAACTAATCCAAATATTCCACCCCCTTCCCAACAACCAGTAAGAAATGCAAATGACCCGGGTAATAATTATTAATAAAAATTCTCTTTAGTGATGCATACTAAATGAGAGAAAAAAAAGTCGTCCCAAAGTTTTTTTGGGACGGCTTTTTTAAAATCTTGAAACAAAATTAATTTGAAAAGCTTGAGGTAATGTTGGTTGATCTTTAATTGAGAAAAACAAATTCCAGGCAATCTTCTCTTCCAAATTTTTATTGTATGCAGAAACCAAACGAACTGCATTAATTGCACTAATCAAACGATTTAGTATCAATGCCCCGGCAACAAATCTCATATTATTATATGCATTTTCGCTTGATGACCACATCTCTCTATATTCTCTTCTTAAATCGCTGCTCTTCCAATTCCAGTAATAAATTTCCGGGTTATAAACCTTACCGAATTTCCGGTTCAATTCCATCTCTTTATTATAATCCTCAACTGATAAATAAGAACCAATATTTACAAAAAAGTCGCTTTCTTTACCTTCTAATTTTACACCCGCATTTGATTCGGCAAAGGATTTATAATTTTCTTCTTTCCAGTTGCCATAGATATTAAATCCAGCTAATGTTCCCCATAATAGTCCGTCGGTAATTGTAAAATATTTTCCCGACTCAAATTCATTTGCATACAATTCACCCATCCCCGGTAAAAGAATTGAAAATAAAATAGCTAACCCGGGATTCTTTTTTCCGGGATTATTTTCTAAGATAGATACTGGATGCTGGATGTAAGATGATGAATGATGGGAGTGCAATAGCTGAGATTTAAGAGAAAGAATAGAATTGGAATCCTGTGGAAAAATTATAGATGAAAACAATACCGATAACAAAATAATTTTTTTCATGTAAGAACCTTAGTTTAATAAATAGTTACATTTTTAATTACTTCACCGGTACAAATGTTTTCATCAACCTCCGAAATTCTTACTTTAATAAAGTTATTTACGTATTCTTTATTAAAAGGAATTTTTACACGGACGTAATTTGAGGAAAATCCTTTCATAAATCCATCCAAATTTTCATGCTCAAATAAAACTGTTAATTCTTTACCGATCATCTTTCGGTAAAACTCATTACGTTTTTTTTCACTTAAAATTCTTAGCATATTATTTCTTCTTTTACGTTCAATTACATCAACCTGATTATCCATGTGAAAAGCTTTTGTGTTCGGTCTCTCTGAATAAGTGAATACATGGAGATAAGAAATTGGTAAGTCCTTTAGGAAGTTATAAGTTTCTAAAAAATCTTCATCAGTCTCGCCGGGAAATCCAACAATAACATCTACACCAATTCCCACATCCTCAATTTTTTCTGAGAGATTATAAATCAATTTACGGTAATCATCGGATTTATATCTTCTCTGCATAAGTTTCAGGATTTTATCGCACCCGCTCTGTAATGGAATATGGAAATGATTAACCATTCTATTATCATAAGAAGTAAGTGATATTATATTTTCGTTCAGTAAATTCGGCTCAATAGAACTTATTCTTATTCTATATTCTCCATCCACCTCTAAAATCTTTTTCAATAAACTTGATAAATCTATTTCCTGCTCTTGCACTTTTTCATGCTCATGCTCTTTGTCATTTGTTATCCGGTAGGAATAATCTCCTACATTAACACCGGTAAGAACAATTTCTTTATATCCCTTCGATAATATTTCTTTAAATTCCTTTACAACTTTATTAGGATTCATGCTTCTGCTTTTACCGCGAGCAAGAGGGATTGTGCAGAACGAGCATTTATAATCGCAGCCATCCTGAATTTTGAAAAATGCTCTGGTCCTGTCATCTGCATCAGTAGAATGGGACGAATGAAAAGAATTTAATTCTTCAGAAGGGGAAACGTAAATACAGGAGAGCTCTTTTTTATCAAAGTTGTTTATGTAATCGAAGAGGTTAAATTTTTCGTTACTGCCTAAAACAACATCCACACCTTCAATTTTAGAAATTTCATCGGGACGTAATTGAGCATAACAACCAGTTACAACTACAAACGCATCAGGGTTATTACGTAAAGCGCGGCGGACTATCTGCCGGCATTCTTTATCGGCATGCTCAGTAACAGTACATGTATTAATAACATACACATCGGCTTTCTCTCTATAATCTACTACAGAGAAACCTTTCTGTAAAAACTGGTCGCCAATTGTTGATGTTTCTGCAAAATTTAATTTACAACCAAGTGTATGGAAAGCTACTTTAGGCATATTTATTCTTTTGATAGTAGAAAGCGAAGAGTGGAAAGTTGGAATTAAATATCCACTGCAATCTTTCTCTTATCGATTTTCAAATTATAAAAACGGGCTGTATCTATATTCAAAATAACAATCTATTGAATTAAATACAGCCCGAATATTTAATACACGAAAACTAATTTATTCAGCTTTCGGTTCTTCTTTCTTTTCATCTGCAACTGGAGCAGCAGGAGGTACAGGAATAGATTTATCATCATAAAGATTAAAATCGGATGAATCGAATTTACCGGCATCAGCCTGTCTAATATCATTAACAGCAACTTTCTCAAGTTTATGCTCGTTAATATATTGAGTTATTTCATCATCGGATTTTTCTTTTAACGCTGCAATTGCACTAAGAACAATCTTCTTATTCTCTTTATCGAATTCAACTACTTTAAGATCCAGCTTAACACCAACCGGGAAACAGAATGAGAGGTTCTTAATCTTAGAGGTTGATAACTGTGTAGCAGGAATAAATCCATCAACATTTAACGGTAGTTCTGCAATCAATCCTTTCTCAATAATTCTAACAACTTTACCTTCTGTTTTCTTACCAACAGCATATTCTTTTTCAAAACTATCCCATGGATTTTCATTTATCTGTTTATGACCGAGAGAAATTTTTCTCGATTCGGTATCAACACCAAGAACAACAACATCAATCTTCTCCCCCTTCTTTACAACTTCGCCGGGGTGACGAATTTTCTTAGTCCATGATAAGTCAGAAATATGGACCAGTCCGTCAATACCCGGTTCATGTTCAACAAAGACACCAAAGTTTGTAAGATTGCGTGCAACACCTGAATGCTGCGAACCGACAGGATATTTCTTAAGTAAATCCTGCCATGGATCGGGTGTTAATTGCTTCATTCCAAGGGAAATTTTCTTTTCGTCTTTATCAAGACTTAAGATAATTGCTTCAACAACCTGTCCCATCGAAACAAATTGAGATGGATGACTTATATGTTGTGTCCAGCTCATTTCTGAAATATGAATCAATCCTTCAATACCTTTTTCGATTTCAATAAATGCACCGTAATCGGTTAAAGAAACAACACGACCGGAAACTTTATCGCCAATCTTATATTTCTCCTGAATTTTTTCCCATGGATGCGGTAATAACTGTTTCAAGCTAAGTGATATTCTCTTCTTCTCTTTGTCGAAATCAGTTACTACAACTTTAATTTTCTCATCAAGTTTTACCACTTCGCTCGGGTGATTAATTCTTCCCCAGCTTAAATCGGTAATATGAATTAGGCCGTCAACTCCGCCAAGGTCAACAAATACTCCAAAGTCTGTAATAGCTTTTACAATACCTTCAAGGATTTGACCCTTTTCAAGTTTTTCCAGAATTTCTTTACGTTGATCTGAAATTGTTTCTTCAATCAATACCTTATGAGATACAACAATGTTTTCTGTAGGGATGTTGACCTTAACAATTTTGAAATCCATTGTTTGACCGACAAATGCATCAAAATCTCTAACCGGTCTGATATCAATTTGTGAACCCGGTAAGAATGCTTCTATACCTAAAAGATCAACAACCATTCCACCTTTAATTCTCTTCAGAATTTTACCAGGAACAACTTTTTCATTATCGTAAGCATCCATAACTCTTCCCCAAATCTTAAGGAAGTCGGCGCGTTTCTTACTTAATACAAGATTACCTTCTTCGTCTTCAACACTTTCGATAACAATATCAATTTTATTACCGATTTTGATTTCTTCGGTAGCATTGAATTCTGATTTTGGAATTGTTCCATCTGATTTGAAGCCGACATCAACAACAACATTTTCGCCGCTGATACCAACTATTGTTCCGGCAATAATTTCGCCTTCTTTAATATCGCGAAATGATTCCGAATAAAGTTTTGATAATGTTTGTAATTCTTCCGGTGAATACTCATCTACATTAATAAATCTTCCCGGATCAGATACTTTTCTAATAGTATCTTTTTCTAACTCGGACATTAGTCCTCCTACTATCTGCATCATTCCTTTATGCCATCAATAAAAGATGAAAGCAGTGTTACGTTTTAGTTTAACATAAGTTGTTTTTTGATGGCTAATATTTCTTTTACCTTATTGTACAAATATTCAAGATCTTCTTCCGGTGTTAATCCGGTGTTATCAAACTCAATAGCATCTTCCGATTTTCTTAACGGAGATACTTCCCTACCGCTATCAATCTTATCCCGTTTTTCTAAATTAGCTTTTACTTCATCATAAGAGATATCAACATTGCTATTCTTAAAATCCCGCAATCTTCTTTTTGAGCGCTCATCAATTGATGCAGTAATAAAAAATTTTACATCGGCATCAGGAAAAACTACAGTAGTAACATCGCGCCCTTCTGCAACAAGGTTTTCTTCTTCACCAATTCTTTTCTGAATTTTTACCATTTCCTTTCGTACTTCGGGAATTGTGCTTATTTCACTTACTTTAGAATTAACATCAAAACTTCTTATTTGTTCTGTAAGTTCTTCGTTATTTGCAAATACTCTTGTAATGCCGTTTTCATATTTCAATTTCAAAGAAATATTTCTGGTCATCTCAATAACAGCAGCAACATCTTCAACTATTCCTTTTTGAATAGCTAAAAATGTAATGGCTCTGTACATCGCACCGGTATCCAGATAAGTAAAACCCAATTTTCTAGCTAAGTTCTTTGCAGCAGTGGATTTACCTGAACCGGCCGGACCGTCTATGGCAATAATAATTTTCTTCGACATTGGCTTGTAAAAATATTAAAATAAAATTGGGGCTGCAAATTAAAATTTTCTTTATTCGAGCAGTTATAAAGACTTATTTACCGTCTTTTGGGCATATTTTATACGAATTTTATTAAAAACAAGCTGTTTTATTCGTTCAATATGGCAATCATCTCATTATGAATAATTTTATTTGTAGCTAGAATCTGCTTTGAAAAGATATTAATCTCATTTCCATTAAAATCGGTTACCTGTCCTCCGGCTTCTTCAACAATTAATTTTCCAGCACACATATCCCATGGATGAAGAAAAACTTCCCAGAATCCGTCGAAAACACCTTCGGCTGTGTAACAAAAATCGATTGCTGCAGAGCCAAGGCGACGGACTGCCCTTGCGTGTTTTAGAAATGCAATAAAATGTTCGAATGCGTGATTTGGATTTTCGGCAATGTTATATGGAAATCCGGTCACAAGTACAGATTTTCTAATATCAGAATTTTGACTTACGCTTAATTTTCTTCCATTGCAAAATGATCCGCTTCCGAACTCGGATGTATAAAGAGCATTGCGCATAACATCATAAACAACTCCATAGATTGTTTTACCATTTTTCTGTACACCGATAGAAATTGAAAAAATTGGTAATCCATGTGCAAAATTCGTTGTTCCATCAAGCGGATCAATAACCCATAAATATTCTGAACCGGAATTGTGATTTCCGCTCTCTTCTGCAAGCACTGAGTGAGATGGAAATTCCTTCTTTATAAAATTTATTATTGATGATTCTGATCTCTTGTCATACTCGGTAACTAAATTTGTTAAACTTCCTTTAGTTTCAATATAAAAATTTTTTCCGAATCCCTCTCTTACAATTTCCCCGGCTTCTCTAATAATTTGAATAATCTTTTCAAGCATTTTATTTCCATATTTTTTTTGAGTGCAAATATAGTAAAACACCTTTGATTCATTTATAACAAATTTATTCCAAAATAATATTCCTTTAACATTTCGGATTCTTCATTAAGATTTAGCTTTTCTAATTCATCACTCTGTTATCATCGTTCTTCTCTCTGCACTCCACATCTACCTTGATAGCCCTTTCATATTTTGGTATCTTTGCAATCAAAACTACGCGATGGAGTTAAAAGATAATGAGCGAAGATGTTAAAACCGAATCAAAAGAGTATTCAGTAATAGAAGATATACCCAAAATTCTTCCGGTTCTTCCACTAAGGGATAACGTAATATTTCCATATATGATATTTCCTGTGCTTGTTGGTAGAGAACAATCGATTAATGCTGCAAATTATGCTCTGGATAATTCCAAGTTTATTTTTCTTGCTGCACAAAAGAAACCGAATATTGAAGGTCCTTCTAAAGAAGACATTTTTAAAGAAGGAACAATTGCCAAGATTATCCAGATACTGAAACTTCCTAACGGATTATTGAAAATTCTTGTTGATGGAATTATCCAGGGGAGGATAATTCAATTTACTGATAGAACAAATTTCTTTGAAGCAGAGATTGAAGTTATTGAACCAAAACATGAAGACCAGAGAGAACTTAACGCATTAATCAGGCAGATGTCCAATCTATTTAAAGAATATGTAAAGATAAATAAATCAATTCCGCCCGAAGCAATCAATTCATTCGAAAGTATTGAAGAACCGGACCGTAAACTGTTTTATGCAGCTGCTAATATTAATCAAACTATTGAAGTGAAACAGAAAATCCTCCAGCAATTTTCTATAAAGGAACAACTCTACGAAATAATAAAAATCCTTACTTCGGAAATAGAGATTTTACGGATCGAAAAGGAAATTGAAAACAAAGTTCAGGAGAATATTGCCAAGACACAGCGTAAGTTCATAATTCAGGAACAGATAAGAATTCTTCAGGATGAACTTGGAGACGAAGAGGAAACATCACCGGAATTTTCTAAAATAAAAGAGCAGATATTAAAAGCTAAAATGCCAAAGGGAGTTCAGGAGAAAGCTCTTGAGGAATTGAACAAGCTTAAGAAAACTCCTCCCAGTTCTCCCGAAGCAACTGTTATTAGAAATTATCTTGATTGGATGATTGATGTTCCATGGCATAAAAAAACCGCCGACAACCTTGATGTAAAAAACGTCCGCAAAATTCTTGATGAAGATCATTTCGGACTGGATAAACCAAAAGAAAGAATAGTTGAACATATTGCAGTACTTAACCTTGTAAAAAATATGAGGGGACAAATTTTATGTTTTGTAGGACCTCCCGGTGTTGGTAAAACCTCACTTGGTAAATCGATTGCTAGAGCTCTTGGTAGAAATTTTGTAAGAATCTCGTTAGGTGGTGTTAGAGATGAAGCAGAAATACGCGGCCATAGAAGAACTTATATCGGTTCAATGCCCGGTAAGATAATTCAATCCATGAAGCGTGCTAAAACCATTAACCCTGTTATGCTTCTCGACGAGATTGATAAAATGAGTATGGATTTCCGTGGGGATCCTTCCTCCGCTATGCTAGAAGTTCTGGATCCGGAGCAGAACCATACTTTCAACGATCACTATCTCGATGTAGATTATGACCTGTCACAGGTTATGTTTATTACAACTGCAAATGTAAGGTATAACATTCCCTTGCCGCTTCAGGATAGAATGGAGATAATTGAATTACCCGGTTACCTTGAATTTGAGAAAATTGAGATTGCTAAAAGACACATAATACCAAAACAAATTACCGCACATGGGCTGGATAAGTATAAAGTTGATTTCAGGGATGAAGCTATAAAAAAAATAATTACGGGTTACACGCGTGAAGCCGGAGTAAGAAACCTGGAACGTGAAATTGCTTCGGTACTGAGAAAAACTGCTCGCGAAATTATTTTATCTTATTCTTCCAATGGAAAAAAGAAAAGAACCTCTAAAAAATTTCTGATAGATGAAGATGTTGTAGAGAAATTTTTAGGTGTTTCTAAATTCAGAACTCAAAAAGCTGAAAAGGAACTTCGTGTAGGAAGTGTTACCGGGTTAGCATGGACAAGTGTTGGTGGTGATATACTTCAGGTTGATGCTACTGTAATGACCGGATCAGAAAAGCTTACTTTAACTGGTCAACTTGGTAATGTAATGAAGGAATCTGCACAGGCAGCATTAAGCTACTTGCGTTCCAATGCAAAAGATTTTGGTCTTGAATCCCATTTTACTAAGGGGAAAGAAATTCATATTCACTTACCCGAAGGTGCTATACCAAAAGACGGACCTTCAGCTGGCATAACAATGGCAATGGCAATGTATTCTGCATTCAGCGGAAAACCAGCAAGAAATGATGTTGCTATGACTGGCGAAATTACTCTTAGAGGGAAAATTATTGCGATTGGTGGATTGAATGAAAAACTTCTTGCTGCTCAAAGAAGCGGAATTAAAACCGTTCTTATTCCAAAAGAAAATGAGAAAGATTTATCGGAAATTAAAAATGAAGTTAAACAAGGATTGAAAATAATTCCTGTAAGCAATATAAATGAAGCATTGCCTTATGTTTTTGACATTAAAAGTAAAGTAAACAGGAATATTCAAAACTCAATACCAAAGAAACAAAAAATTCACAAAAAGAAATAATAAACACTTTGGATAATAATTTGTTTTTTCTTTAATGTAATTTAAGAAAATGTATGGCAGAAAATTTTGAGATAGATAAGTCACTTCCGGATGAAGAAATATATAAACGGCTTCTTCTCCAGATAGATTCTTTGCTGAATCCGGCTGAGCCGTTAATATCCAACCTTGCAAATTTTACTGCTATATTAAAAGAAACATTCGAGAAAATTAGCTGGGTCGGATTCTATTTATCCGATGGGAATAAACTTTATCTCGGTCCATTTCAAGGAAAAGTTGCTTGTACAGTAATTGAATTCGGCAAAGGTGTTTGTGGAACATCAGCTGCGAAAAAAGAAACTATTATAGTTGAAGATGTTCACAAATTTCCAGGACACATCGCATGCGATAGCGGATCAAATTCTGAAATTGTTGTTCCGATTATAAAGGGGAAAATTGTTTACGGAGTGCTAGATCTGGATAGTTACATGTTTTCTGCATTTAATAACATTGATAATAAATATCTTCAAAAACTCTGTTTACTTCTTACAGAAAAATTTTCTTTTGAAAAAATTCTTTTGTAAATAGAACACAGATTAAATGGATTTTCTATGATTTACGCGGATTGAATCATAAGAGATCATAAATATCATAATAATCCGCGTTCCATAAAAAATTAATTTCATGAACTATATAGTTACAGCTAGAAAATGGCGCCCACAGACTTTTGCTGAAGTTGTTGGGCAGGAACATATAACAACAACACTAAAGAATGCCATATTAAATAATAGAATTGCTCACGCATTTTTATTTGCAGGTCCAAGAGGTGTAGGTAAAACTACAACTGCACGAATAATGGCAAAAGTTCTTAACTGCCTTAATCCTCAAAATGGTGAACCCTGTAATCAATGCGAAATGTGTCAATCATTCCAAAGTTCTCAAACACTTGATATAATAGAGATTGACGGAGCGTCCAATAGAAGAATAGATGAAATTCGTACATTACGTGAATCGGTTAAGTATGCACCTACAAAAGGAAAGTTTAAGGTCTACATAATTGACGAAGTTCACATGTTAACCACCGAGTCGTTTAATGCTCTACTAAAAACTCTTGAAGAACCACCCGAACATGTGATTTTTATTTTCGCTACAACAGATGTACATAAAGTGCCTCTAACTATCATTTCCAGATGCCAGAGATTCGATTTCAGACGGATTGAAATGGCTGCAATTAAAAATTTGCTAAAGGGAATTGCAGACGCTGAAAAAATCCAGATTGATGATATGGCGTTAACAATAATTGCTAAAAAAGCCGATGGGGCTCTAAGAGATGCCCAAAGTTTGTTCGACCAGGTGATTTCATTCAGCGGCGGAATTGTACAGAGCGAAGTTATTTCTAAAATGCTTAACCTGATTGATGAAGAGATCTATTTTACTATCTCAGATTCAATACTCAATAAAAATTTCAGAGCTGCTTTTGATGTTACCAGAACAGTCTATGAAAACGGCTGGAACTTTATGGACTTTGCTAACGGTCTCAATGAACATTTCAGAAATATAATGACAGTTGTAATACGAAAAGACAGCACACTAATTGAAGAAGCTGAATACTATAAAGAAAAATATCTTGACTATGCCGATAAATTTTCTGAAGGTGACTTATTACGGATTCTGAATTTTATAAATAAAACACAATATGAATTAAAGAACTCTTCCAATCAGAAGATGAAGATGGAGATTGCACTTTGCCATTTAATTGGTTTGGAGCGCTCTTCTACAATTTCTGAAATACTCAATAAAATTAATACGGTAAAAATATCTGAGCCACAAAAAAGTTATTCTTCTGGAACCAGCGGAGTTTCAAGGAAACCTGCTCACGAACAATCTCTTTCAAATGTCAGGTTGGTCGAAAAAAATGAAATTAGACTCCCCGAAGTAAAAAATTTTATTGCACCTACTGCAAAAGATTCATCCGAGTTTAACGACATAATTGCCAAATGGGAGACATTTGTTGAACAGGTTAAAACCGATAAATTATTTTTCGGCTCGATACTTAATAATTCTAATCCTGTTAATATTGCAAATGATAAACTCAATATAGAAGTTGAACATACAGAAGACTGGGATATTATAAGCGATAACAAAACTTACCTTGATAAAAAAACCAAGGAAGTATTTGGTAAGAAGATTGAGTTCAATAATGCTGGTAAGAAAAAATCCGGTTCTGAAAAGAAAAGCAGTAAACCAATAGCAAATGGTCAAACTACTGGTACAGCAAACAACGAAAATGCACTTGTTAATGCTGTTATCACTCAACTTGGCGGTAGAGAGATAAAAAAATAACCTTGAAGACCATGTAAAAAATTATTTTGTTTTAGATCTTCAAGGTTTTCTTTTGATCATTTCACATTTGTTAACATTTTCAGGAACTCATCAGCATTAACAAAACCGGTAAGCCGGTGAACCTCCTCACCTTTGGAATTAATGATTAACACTGTAGGCATTCCAATTACATTAAATTTCTTCCGCAGCTCCTCATTGGCTTCCGTCATCTGCGTCATATCAACTTTATATGAAGTGTAACTTTCCAATTCTTTAATGACCCGTGGATCAGAGAAAGTTAAAGCATCTAATTCTTTGCAAGGGATGCACCAATCAGCATAAAAATCGATAAGCATACTTTCATTATTCTTTAGTGATTGTTCATAAGAGGAAATACTGAACTTCTGCCAATCAGGAGAAAGTTTTTCGGAAGGAATTAATGCCCAGATAGAAATTGCAAGAACTATTACGGAGAAAATGGTTTTGAATAATCGGAATCCCTTAATATGATTAGCGGTTTTATCGAAGAATAAAAGTATAACAGCGGCAATAATTCCGAAGATAGGCAATGCATAGCCCTGAATTGATTTTGGAAGAATCGGATCGACGAAGAAAAACGCCATACCGAGAAGAAGAAATCCGAAGATATGTTTTACACCTTCCATCCAGTCGCCAGCACGAGGAAGTTTTTTAATCTTACCGCTGAACAACGCCAGAAGTAAGTAAGGTAAA
>CAZEBL010000028.1:12379-17317 GCA_964510325.1 uncultured Melioribacter sp.
GCGAGTACGAAGAACATGAGGAATCCGTAGAACGGATCTCCTTTGGCTGCAACGTAAGTTACCAATCCGAGTACGAACGGTCCGATGCAAGGCGCTGCTACAATTCCCATTGTAAGTCCCATAAAGAACGCGCCCATAACGCCGCCTTTAGCACCGCCGGCTTTCATAACAAGTTTATCGGGTAGTTTAAATTCGTAAACGCCAAATTGACTGAGTGCAAGCACAACAAATAAGATTGCAATTCCGGCAATTACAAATGAATTTTGAAGAAGCGTTCCAAAAACTGCACCGCTTAATGCTGTTACAACTCCAATCACTGAATATGTGAGTGCCATTCCAAGAACATAAAGAATTCCAAGTAAAAAGAGCCGGCTCGTTTTTCCTTCAGACTGTCCGCCAAAGTAACCGATTGTAATCGGAATAAGAGGATAAACACAGGGAGTAAGATTTAAAGCAAGTCCACCGATAAATACGAAAATTAAACTAAGTAATATTCCACTCGATTCAAGAGTAGATGCAAGTGAATCTTCTTCTTTCTTAATTTCTTCCTGAGGTCGAATTGTCTCATTAACATTTTGCGTTACTTGTGGTTCAACACTTGGCTCGGTATTACCGGATTTTTCATTCAATTTTTCTTCAGGTTTTGTTATTTCCGCAGCAGACAAAATTTCTAATTCAAAATTTGCCGCAACCGAATTAGGCGGTAGACAAGATTGATCATTACATGCTTGGTAATTAAGTTTTACTTCTATATTCTGTTTACCAGGAGTAGCAGATTTATCCGCGGCAATTGTCAACTCGAATTTTACATCACCTTCATAGACAGATACAGGAGTATCTGAGAAAGAAAGGGTTATATCATGCGCCTTGGGATATTTTACGCCCGTTAATTTTATACCATTCCCTTTAACCGCAATAACGCTCGGTATCAGGAACTCATCATTCGGTTTATTGGAATTGATATGCCAGGTGTTTTCAATTTTAGCCTTTAGGATCACTTTTATTTCTTTACCATGCTGAACCTGGATAGAATTTTTTTCCAGATTTACAGAAACAACCTGAGGTTGGGAAAAAGCTATATTAGAAATTGCAACTATTAAAAGAGTAGAAAATTGAAGAACTTTCTTAAAAACCATATTATACCTCAAATAATTTTTTCTTTAGTAATAAGACAACAGAATTTACAAAAGCCACTATCTAAAAATAGGAACAAATAAAAACCTCTCCAAAGCCGGAAAGGTTCTCTGGAGAGGTTGAGTTGCGTATGAGAATGCATCGAATTTTTCAGTCAGAATTAATTGCAGATTATTATTTTATTTCAAAAACTTCTCGATTGTTTTTTCAAGATTCTCGCCGCGGAGATCGGTTGTAAGTGCGAGAATTCTGCCTGTATTTCCATCAACAAGGAATGGTTTCGGAATTGCCATTGCATCAAAATCCTTTTGAAGCTTAGCTTTTATTTCACCGTCTACAAATGCGTGAAGCCATGGCATTTTCCATTCACCCTTACGGTATTTGTCGATTGCATCGGCAGTTTGGTCAAATGAAATGCTTAGAATTTCGAAGCCTTTGTTTTTGAATTTCTCATAGACCTTATGCAGTTCAGGCATTTCGGCTTTACAAGGACCGCACCAAGTAGCCCAAAAATCTATCATATAGATTTTACCTTTAAATGAATCATTAGTAAAGGTAATTTTAGGATCGTCATGAGAAACAAGTGAAAACTTTGGAATTGGAGAACCAACAACCAACTGAAACTCATCGGAGAACTCTTTAGCTTTTTTTGCAGATTCAGTATCAGCATATTTTGACATAATCAAATCAAAATATTTTTTTCTAAGTGGTTCATTATAAGCAGCTTTAGCGCCTTGTAATAAAGAAAGCACCAGTTTCACCTTTTCTTCCTTGCTGATAGTTGATAATTCTATATACTTATCAACAAAACCACGGCGTGCGGCTTCATTGGCAATCTCTTTTTTTCTTGGCTCAAACACAGTTCCAATCCACTGGCCTGGATTAAAATTCAACAAATATGAATCCAACTTAATTTCTTCTATTAAACGATTTGCAATTTTTTCTTTAAAGTCATCTTTACTTTGGCTAAGACTTGCTAATTGTGCTTGAAGTAGAACAATAATTTGCTTTACAAATTGATTACTCTCGTTTATATATAGTTCGTCAAATTTTTTAATTGGCTCATCAAAATCAAAAGTATTCTTCTTGTTGTTGAGCATTGTATTAATAAAAGCGTTAATATATTCTTGTGAAAAACTGTTATAATCCCAATATAATTTGGCAACTTTGGAAACGATTGATTCTTTTCCAAATTTAATAGTAGACTTAGCCTCCGATTGAGGTAATTTAGCTGGATCAAAGTTTACTTCAACTTTTCCATCAACTGCCTTAAGAACTGTTAAATATATTCCTCTTCTGGCATCAAACTCATACTCAGCTTCTTCTTGAGTTCCATTTGATCCTGAAATTGAACCAACAATTATTACAAATTTTATTTTGTCTTGTTTTGTTTCAATAACTGCTGTAAAGGTACTATCGGGCATCATTTTCATTTCGATACCCTTTAAAGCATCGAATCCATTAAAATCACCCATAATTTTATTAACCATTTTAGACTTGACATATTTCTTAGGCTCTAGCGTAATATCAATTGTTTCATTTAAAAAGTCTTCAGTTGCTAGAAGAACTGATTCACCTTGATGATTCAGTCCTAATACATTTAGAAAATAAGGACCTTTTTCATTTATGTTAAGTGTGTAACTGCCATCTTTCGCAACTTCAGTCGTAACTCTGGTCTTTACATCTGTTGCCTTATAAATTGAAATATGAGCCATTTTCATTGGCTTACCATCACTACCGAGAACTGTTCCTTTAATTGTAGTTTGTGCTGAAACTGATATTGAAAGAAAAAAAATTGATATTATAAATAAAAAAATATTTTTCATTTGTACCCTTTAATTTTATTGAATAAATAAAGACGGCATTAAAGCCGTCTCGAAATAAAAAATGAATTAATAATTTAGTCTAATTCCAACTTCAGTAATTCTACCCATATTAACACTAAGTGAGGCAGATTCAACTTTGGTTTCGTTAAAGAGATTGGAAACATTAGCAAAAATTGAGAACATTTGGTTAAACTTATATTCTCCATGAAGTCCAAATCTCCAGAATACAGGAAACTCTTTAACATACGAACGTGTTTGGAAAGATTTACTAACATTAAAGGTCTGCCCATTAACAACCATCTGGAAGGTTGTAGCAGTTCCAAATTGTGCATAGGTTTTACCTGCATCTCTGTGAACATCATTACCGTATCTGTAATCGTACCAGGCAATATTATCAAAAGTTCTAACACCGCCCTGGAAATTCCAATCTAACGATACAGTCCAATCTTGGAAATTTGCAATTATATTTCCGCCACCTGAATATTTTGGAACACCAAAAACTCTATCACCTTCCATAAAGTAGTTTGTTGGAGAGTAAGTATTTACAGATGTACTGTTTTTAGTTATAACGTTATCGGAAGTAGTAAAATTAGCTTTCAGAGTTAAAAATGGTAAATCAAGGAAACCAAAGTTTAACTTACCCTGAATTTCCCAACCTTTAATTGCAATTTCTCCAATGTTGATATACTGATAAGTATTAACAGTTCCAACTGTAGAAATAAGATTTCTCTGAATCAAATTTTTTCCATATTCTTGGAATCGGCCAAATGAAAGAGAAGCGTTAGTACTCCAATTGAAATCTATTCCCGCATCAAAACCACCTCTTTGTTGAGGTTGAAGATTATAATTTGGCAAATACACATTAGTAGTAGATGATTGAGGAATAACATAGCTAGGATCAACAGGTATAGTTGCTGTTCCATATTCACCTCTTAAACGTACTTCAAACTCGCCTAATGGCAAAACATAAGAAACACCAGCCCTTGGTTTATTTGTATACTTTTCTTCTGCACCATGAACATCTTGTTGAATATTTGAGGATAATGTTAAAAACAGTCTATCGGCATATCCCAGTTCCAACATACCGTTATAATTAGCATACCATCTATCCTGCAAAATAGTTGATTTGGTACCTGCAGGTGAAGTCTTAATTTCTCCATATTGATCAAGTTTAATATTTATGGCTAATAATACATCATTTTGATATCTTGAGTAGGCAGCACCTACAGTACCCCGAACATAAAGATCATCCATAATGGATTGCTGATAAGAAGTTAAATATCTTAAAGAGACTCTTTTTATTGTATAATTGTATCTTTGTTGTAGTGTATCAGCTGGGGTTAAACGGTAAGGCTCATATAACCATAAATCGTAACCATTTTGATCAAAACCTAGTGTTAATTTATGACTCCAGTTAGAAATGGGCATGTAATTCAAAGTCATTCCCATATTAATTTGATTAAAGATAAGATCTTGATTTGGGTAAGGCTGATTAGGTCTTAAACCAGCAGGAGTTAAAGCAGGCCATCTTTCATATCTATAATTTTCTGCGGGTGTTTTGTAATCTCTTCGAGACCACATTGTAGATAATTCACCGGAAAAATTTCCAGATAAGAATCTCATACCACCAGAGAAACCCAAAGTTTTTGATTTATAATTTTTTATCCATTCTCCTGTTGTATTATATGTTGTACCAACACGATATGTAAGATTACCCTCACCACCGCTTAATTGTAAACTGCTAGCAGTTTGCAAAGGAGTTACGCCGGATGGAGTTACTGATTTTCCTTGAAATTCACTTTGAATATAGCCTGTGGCGAATGAAGCATTAACTTTAGGACGGTCCAAACCAAAATTTGCACCTTTCTTCGTGATAATATTAACAACACCGCTAGTAGCATTAGCGCCGTATAAAGCTGAAGCGTGAGGACCTTTAATAACTTCAATTCTTTCGATAATTTTAGGATCGATAGTAGCA
>CAZEBL010000029.1:0-8326 GCA_964510325.1 uncultured Melioribacter sp.
GTTCCTGTGTTTTGTGTTTTATCCAATGATATGTATTCATGTGTCATTCTAAAGGAATAATTATTCGGTAACAATTCAAGGGTTGCTATTCCACCTACCGTCGTTCCAAACGTCCGCCATCCGTCAGAGTAATATTGAACAGTTCTTTCTCCCACTAAATTATTCTGACTATTTCTTAATTCTACGGTTGTGTTTACTGTCTGAAATACTACTGTTGAATTTGTACCGATGTTTTGCTGTTTGTCGTTACTTGCAAAAGCATAACTCATTCTAAATGAATAATTGTTTGGCAGAAGCTCTTTACTTGCAACTCCATTTACTGTTGTTCCAAATTCTCTCCAAGCACCGGAATAATACTGAACAACTCCCTGATCCAGTAAATTATTACGGCTGTCTCTTAGCTCAACATTTGCTTTTACTGTATTAAAAACGACTATAGGGTTTGTGCCGGTATTCTGTTGTTTATCGTTACTTCCGTAACCATAAGTCATCCTGAATGAATAGGTGTTTGGCAATAATTCTTTTTGTGAAATTCCTCCGCTTATTGTTCCAAATGGCCTCCATCCTCCCGAATAATATTGAACCTCGCCGCCATCTATTAATTGTCCCTCACTGTTTCTTAATTCTACTATTGTGTTTTTTGTTGAAAAAACTACAGTATTATTTGTATCCAAGTTTTGAGATTTATCGGTGCTTGCATAAGCATATGTCATTCTGAATGAATAATTACCGGCAAGAAGCTCTTTACTTGCGAGACCATTTGCTGTTGTTCCAAATTCTCTCCACGCTCCAGAATAATATTGAACCGTTCCCTGATCAATTAAATTGCCCTGACTATCCTTCAATTGAACAATTGTGTTGGTTGTCCTAAACGTTACAATTTCATTACCAACACTTACATTTGATAATGTTTGTGACCCGTATGCATAAGTCATCCTCAAGCTTACTTTAGATTGATTTGTATTTACTATAAACGTCCCATCATTATTATCAACTGCATTCTTCCAACTCCCTTCATAATACTGAAGTGTGCCTCCGGTTAGGATTTCCCCTTTACTATCTGTTAGTCTTACAATCATTCCGGTAACAGGTGGTAGTTTGCTTATTAGATACTCAGTGTTATACCTTAGAAGTGCATATGCTTCACTAGTAATTGTTGAACTGCTGTCAATGTCCACGTCTCTTAATATATCTTGTAAGTAACAACGAGCAAGAACATTTTTATTTTGCTGAAGTGCTGTTTTAGCATTACTTAAACAACCATTGTATTTGTCTGTAATTGATTGGGAAGTTATCCAATTAAGAGTTAAAGATTGTCGGCTATAGGAAATTAAAGTGTCAATAAATTGTTCGGGTATAAGTGGATCGGGTGGATCTTTAGGACCTATAGTCCAACCTTTAAAACTATTTTCAAAAATATTATAATTTTCTATTGAGTCAGGTTCTTCTTCTAAAATTGGTAATTCAATTTCACCCATAGCATAGAATAACGTGATTATCGGTAATCCTTTTGAATATAAAATAAATTGTCCCAACGAAGAGTTTGGTTTTATAGTTGCTAATGAATCAATTGCACCCCAAAAAACTTTCCTAACACCCGCTTCCCTTGGTCTAGGATAGATCCAATCTTTTGGAGATTTAACTGAATCAATGAAGGATTGTTGAATGAAAAAGTAGGTATCAACATTTTGTTCGCTTAGATTATCATTAATAATTCTATATGAATATTTCAATATATTATTGGTTATAGATACATGAGCTATGGAACTAACTAGTACTTTATTTGCATCTGGAATTCTATAAATGTTAAGCGAATCCTGCCCCAAAGTAAATGAACTGAATATCATTAATAGATAAATAATATAATAATTGTAAAATATTGTTTTCATGGTTGACTAACCCTCATGTGATAATGTGGATTTTTAACTGTGTGTTTTAATAATTTTCCATCTGCATAATAAGAAATTAACTTCTCGATTGTTCTTTGTTTTATTTGAACACATTCTCCATCTTTATTCAATCCCTTGAACGATATATCTACATTTAATCCTTCTCGATGCTCAGCATGTTCGCCTGTCCAATTATTAAAAATGTCAAATCTTCCACCGAACACTAGGCTCATGTCATTTATTAATATTTTAGTTCCATCATTATTGAGTGCATATTCTTCTGCAACATTCTTTATCGCAGTAATTAACTTTCTAGTACCATAGTGGTTTGAAAAATGTTTAGAGATGGGTCGATTTTGACAATAATAGTTGTCGGGCGTTCCAATTAATTCGTAGTAAATACTATTGGATTGCAAAGGTTCAAGTTCTGGTACTCGAACTGTTAAATCCGCTTTATCTTTAACTGACGAATTCGATTCTAAGGAAGCTTCGACATAATATTCACCGCCAAATTCCGAAGCAAGAATCTCATCCGTGTTTATTTCTCCATTCTGATTTGTTGTTGCTGTTACGGGGTTTCCCTTTTTACCTTGTATAGAAATTCTGCCCCACAAATTAAGATCAGGTGAGTTGGGATGATCATGCCCTCCGCTTCTTTCTATTCTGTTTACGGTAATCTTAACTTTTTTATTAGCTAATGGTTGCCCTCCACTTGTGACTTTTATTTTTGCATTTGTTATTGAATTTCCACCGGTTTTTAACGGGCGGATTTCTGCTTCGGTCAATGTTACTTTTAATTTAATATCTTCTACAACGGCACTTGGAAAATCTTTGTTTTCATAAAGATAATTACCAAATGCACAATAAGCATCATCCATTACATACTTTAAGTTATCCTTCCCTGTTGTTGTATTGGTACTCATATTAAGCATATTTCTGTTTATATTTTGAGTGGTTTTGTTAATGAGCGATTGTGACAATTCCGCATCCGAGACCCCAACCCTTAGAACAACAATGCTATCCTAGCCAAGAGAATCGGCAACAATAAATCTTATTGGCGATGAAATACTCGAGAAAAATTTACCCGTTGCTCCGGAAGATGTTAAGATATTACCAATCTCACAACCTTCCTTTATGCCAACCTCAAATTGAGTGTTCTCGGGGAAATTGGATTCATTACCATCCTTATCAACTTTTGTTATAATTACATTTACTGTATCTCCAGCCGAGATTTTCTCTTTTTCGAATCTGGCATGTAAATAAAATACATTTTCACTTTCACCAATCAATATCTTCCCTATTCCCCACAATTGTTCATCCGCTTCACTTATCATTACAGATTTGCTTACTTCTCCGATCGTTGTTTTGTGTTGTCCGGAGGTGTTTCGCTCCTGCGCTTCAAAATTTTCAATGCTATTAGCCATATTGCTTTTTCTGTATTCTTCTTTAATACTCTCTTTCCCGGATAATCGACTACTGGCAAATCCTCCCGATGTTTTTACCATCAATACCGATTCAACAGGTAAATTTTCTATTGGTGTTGCTGCAATAAACTTAAATCCCTGTTCAACATACCAGCCTTCGTCAGTTGTGTCGCCCCATTCTGGAACAAATACAGTTCCATAATGATCTCCCCCTATTATTCTGAAATCAAATAGCTGGTCATCCGGGAAATTTACTATTCTTCCATCCGTTTCTATTTTCTTTAAGATAACATCCGCTGTATCCCCGGGCATTATTATTTCCGGATTGAATTCAACCAGAATTCTTTGTACAGGATATATTACCTCAACTTCCGCCGTATCAATCTTTGGATCCGTTGTTGATATTTTTATTTTAAGTGTATCATCTTTCAAAGGTTTTTCACTTGTTGGTACTACCTCGAAACCAAAATACCCGTAATCATGCGGAATATTATAAAACTCTTTACCTCTTTCGCCGCTGCTCAATAAAACAATATCTATCAACCTGTTATCACCTGCTATCTTAAGGTTGTATTGGATTGTGTCCGGCAAAGGCTCCTCCCAGTCACCTAAAAATCCAAATACATCGATGTTCTTATTCAGCCAATTCATATAGACTCTTATTGGTTCTGTTAAAATTGAATAATTCCTGGGCGGTATTCGCAATGTATCGGATTTATTATAACCATTATAACTTGCTGTAACTTTTATATATCTCTCTTTATCACTTAAATAATCTGGTAATAGAGCTATGTAATAATTCATCATCTCATCGAGTCGGACTGTTTGACTTAAGCCAACAGTGTCTCCAGTTTCCATATAAAAAATACTTACTCCATCAATCTCCGGTTCGATTGACAGCTTAATTAATGCAGAGGCTGGCAGAAATGGTATTGTATCACATTTTAGATAAGGACTAAGATTTACATTTGCTTCCTTATTCATCAATAACTCATCTGTTGACCAACCGTAACGGCTATCGACTAATTCAAAATCAAAACCGGTGTAATATACCGGACTAAAGTCAATGTTAGTATATGCAAAATTCTGAAATCTCCCCGTTAAGGTCCCTGATCCTTGCTGCACAATTGTTCCATTAATTGTTATTGTAAATGAAAAATTGCTCACAAAGTATTCCGGAAGATTTAATCTAATTTGATATGCGACCCCGGACAAATCTGAAACTGCTGCCGAGCAGCTGACAGAGCCTCCCGTAGACCAGCCCCCTGTTGAAATCCATCCATTGCTATCATACATTCCTACAAATCCAGGGTAATTACCCCCGCTCCAATTAACACCAAAAACTATTGAGCATTCTTCATTGGCCAATTTGGATGGATACAATGCTGACTGTGATTGAATTATAATTTTTTCTTTAATTACCGTTTGAGAAAATAGCTGCAGAGTGCCGAGTAGAGTTAACAGAAATAGCAGAGAACTAAATCTGGCGAATCTGAATTTTGAAGAAACCCCCATAACCACCCCCAAATTACATGGTTATATTGAAGCTCAACTCAAAACTATTATAAATTTTATTAAAGTCAACTGGAATTTTTAGGAATGACTTAATTATAACTTCCAGCCAATTACGTGCCAGAGGGATTTATAGTAAAAATCAATTAAAATATCATGCGAGTCAGAAAATAATAGTTGAATGGAAATACCTACAGGTAAATTAGTAAGATAAAACTTTTCCTTAATCGCGGCTTTATATTAATTATTTCTTATCAACTAATTTTCTAATACACTTCCGGTATAAAGGTCTGATCGGTCATTGGCGGTCTTACATAACCCTTCGACTTTTCACGCGGCGGAAGATCAATCGGTTCGGGAGTTAAATCTTGGTAGGGAATTAAACTTAGCAAGTGATGAATAACATTTAACCGTGCGCGTTCTTTATCATCCGCATTTACGACATACCACGGTGATTGTTTACTATCTGTATAACTAAACATTTCGTCTTTAGCTCTTGAATATTCTTCCCATTTTGCACGCGACTCTAAATCCATCGGACTTAATTTCCACCGTTTTCGCGGATCATTAATTCTCTTCTGAAATCTTTTTTCCTGTTCTTTATCGCTGATAGAAAACCAGTACTTAATTAAAATTATTCCGGAGCGAATAAGCATCTTTTCAAACTCCGGGCAGCTTCTAAAAAACTCTTTAACTTCTTCATCAGTGCAAAATCCCATAACACGTTCAACGCCGGCGCGGTTGTACCAAGAGCGGTCGAACAAAACCATTTCCCCAGCCGAAGGTAAATTTGCGACATACCTCTGGAAATACCATTGGCTCTTTTCCTTTTCAGTAGGAACACCGAGTGCAACCAATCTAACTATACGTGGATTACATTTATCAATAATACGTTTTATTGTCCCGCCTTTACCCGCAGCATCCCGTCCTTCAAATAATACGACTACTTTTAAACCCTTGTGCTTTATCCATTCCTGTAGTTTTACTAATTCTATTTGCAGCTTTGAAAGTTCTTTCTCATAAAATTTAGTGTCGAGCTTTTCTTCTTCGGAGTGATCTATATCTTTCGTGGATTTATCGGACTTCTCTTTTTTGTGTCCCATAATAAGCTCAAAGATTTTTTCTTAAGGAATATAGGAGTTGATCTTTTCTAATTCCATAAAAAAATTAAAACTGGTATTTCAGCCGAATTACTTCTTGTCGCTCCAATTTTTGAAGTTGTATTTCCTCATATATCTTTGGGGTTCATCAAGAGATTTAAAGCCGAATTTTTTATATAATCCATGTGCATCCTTAGTAGCAAGCATCCAGGATTTTATATTCTTAAGTTTTGGGTGATTCAGAATCTCTTCCATAAGTATTTTTGATAAACCCTTGCCGCGATAATCTTCGATAATAAAAACATCGCATAGATAAGCCAGCGATACATAATCCGTTATAACTCTTGCATAACCAACCTGCTTACTATTATAATAAACACCAAAGCAGAGCGAATTTTTTATTTGTTCGCGAACAGTTTTCATTGAAATTCCATTTGCCCAGTAAGAGTTTGTTAAGAAACGGTGCACATCATATAGCTTAATTTTTCCCTTATGAGTACTTATTTCTATATCACCAATTTTAGACATTATCATAACTCCTTCTCAAACGTTATAATAAATAATTTTCTACCTATAATTTAATGGAACACGATAATTCATTCCACAAATAAAAAAATGATTCAACTCAATTACTTTTTTGTTAAGTTCCATTAACACTAAAAAGAAAATGGTGATAAAAATGGCTTTCACACGCCGCGAAGTACTAAAAACATTGGGAATTACAACCGGTGGAATTCTTCTATCGAATTTCAAGTTTGGTGATAACACAAGAATACCACTCTCTGCTTATGATGATAATCCATTCTACAAAAAACCCTCCAGACCGATAACTGCAATTACATGCGGTGCCGGTGCGCGTGGAAATGTTTATGGAAATTATGCTATCGAGTATCCTGAAGAACTTGACATTGTAGGAGTTGCTGAACCGATTCCGATACGAAACGAACGATATACAATAAAACATAACATTAAAAATGAGAACCGATTTGTTACATGGGAACATGTATTTGAACGCCCTAAATTTGCTGATGCAGTTATAATAAGTACACCGGATAATCTCCATTATGGTCCTTGCATTGCTGCACTCGAAAAAGGTTATGATGTTCTTCTCGAAAAACCTATATCCCCATCGGAAAAGGAATGCAGAGATATTCTTAACCTAACCAAGAAAACCGGAAGAATTGTAGCGGTTTGTCATGTCCTTAGATACGCACCTTACTTCATCAAGTTAAGAGAATTAATTCAAAATGGTGCAATTGGCGAACTCGTAAGTTTTCAGCACCTTGAACCGATCGAGCATATTCACATGTCGCATTCGTATGTGCGAGGGAACTGGCACAACAGCAAAGAAACAACACCAATAATCCTCGCAAAGAGCTGTCACGATCTTGATATTCTTAGATGGATGGTAAATAAACCTTGCAAGCATATTGTTGCAATGGCAAACTTGAAATGGTTCAGAAAAGAAAACGCTCCGGAAGGAAGTACAGACCGCTGCATGAATGGCTGTGCGGTTGAGAGCACCTGCCCTTATTCAGCGATGAAAATTTATTATCGTGAACGAGGTTGGACTTATGTATTCGATTTACCGGATGAAAAAGAAAAACACGGCGATGCTATTCTCGAATATCTGCGAACGACCAACTATGGAAGATGCGTTTACAAAATGGATAACGATCAGGAAGATCACTACGTAAGCTCGATGGAGTTTGTTGATGGTGTTACAGCAAGTTTTTCTATGGAAGCTTTTACACCATACGGCGGAAGACGTACTCATGTTATGGGAAGTACGGGTCATATTTACGGCGACATGTATACATTTACAATTTCTGATTTCAGAACCAAAGAATCAAAAAATTACGATGCACGCGCTATTGAAATTGAGAACTATAAAAACAGCGGACACGGCGGTGGAGACTGGCGGTTAGTTCGCGATTGGATTCAGGCAATTACACAAAACAATCCGGATTTGCTCTCATCTACAATTGATGTTTCAATTGAAAGTCACATAATGGGATTTGCAGCAGAGAAAAGCAGAAAAACTTTACAGGTAGAAAAAGTAAGAGTATAAAAACAAATAGAACGCAGATTATTATGATCATGATTAATCATAATAGATCATAAAGATCAGCGTTCTATTTTCAGTAAAATCTATAATCGAAATTTATTTAGCTTTCTTATTCCCGACTTGTTCAATTTCATTATTCATTTCGATAACATCAACACTATTTGAATAATCGCCGAGTAAATGTTTTGAAAAATAATCTCCCATCAGCCAGAAGAAATATTCTGTCATATCACCAAATCCATGGCGCTGACCGGGCATAATCATAAAATCAAAACGTTTGTTTGCTTTAATAAGAGCATTTGCCATTCTAATAGTATTACCGGGATGAACATT
>CAZEBL010000029.1:8336-16990 GCA_964510325.1 uncultured Melioribacter sp.
CGGTAACAAGAAGCAGTTTACCTTTTAGATTTTTCGCCAGTTCTGAATTCTTGTCAATATCATATTCAAATTTAATTTCACCTTTCTTATCCTTAACCTCCTTAACGCCGTCGTGCTTTTCACTCCACCATCTATTATAGATATTATTTTCATGATTGCCGGCTGATGAAACTGCAACTTTGAAAAAGTCCGGATAAACCAACATGGCTGCTGTGGACATAAATCCTCCACCAGAATGCCCGTGGATTCCAACTCGATTTATATCAATAAATTTATATCTATTCGCCAACTGTTCTGCACCATATTTTTTATCTGCAAGACCATAATCGCGTAAGTTTCCATATCCGTAATTATGGTACCATTTAGAACGAGATGGATGTCCGCCCCTGTTGCCAAGTGTAACAACAACAAAACCAAATTGAGCAAGGCGATCGATCCTATCCATACTTTTGCTAAAACTTTTATTTACAGATTCTGTTTGAGGACCGGGATATACATATTCAATAAGGGGATAGGATTTTGTAGAATCGAAATCGAAAGGTTTATACATAACTCCATATATATCTGTTATACCATCGGCAGCTTTTACAACAAATGGTTCGGGGAATTTATAACCCGCAGCAAAGAGCTGTGAAAGATCAGCTTCTTCAAGATCCATAATTTTTCTGCCGGTGTTATCGTAAAGCGTTGATTTTGGAATTGTGTTTACTCTCGAATAGTTGTTTATGATGTATTTATACGAGTCGTTCATACTTGCGGTATGATTGAAATTGCCCGGATTAAGCAACTTAAATCCGGTTCCGTCAAAATTTATTTTATATAGATGCGTGTAATAAGGATCTTCGTTCGGCTCAACCATATTGGCAATGAAATAGAAAACACGGTTCTTTTCGTCAATCTTAACAATATCTTCACAATGGAAATTGCCTGAGGTAATCTGGTTTTTCAACTTTCCGTTTTTATCATACAAATAAAAATGAGCCCATCCGTCCCGCTCGCTCCAATGAATAAATTCTTCTCCGTTATTTACCAGTCCTAACTTTCTGGATTCGACGTATGTGTTCATCTCTTCGGATATAAGTGTTTTTACTTCGCTGGTAGAAACATCGGCAACACAAATTTCCAGTCTTTTTAAATCTCGACTTATTCTTTCGAAGTATAGTTTGTCGCTCGTTTTAGATAACCAAACATTAGGACGATAATCATCGTCTCTTGTATTCTCGGGTCTTGGAGCAGTTATTATCGTAAGATTCTGATCTTTGAATTTATCGGCTTTTATCTTTGTCTGCTTGTACGTAGTATCGGTAAGATTAATAACTATTAATTCTTCAATCGGGGATTCTGCTTCGCCGGGCATTTGATATTTGTATGTCTCGAGTGTTGGCCTTGGCTCTGATAGAACATTTATTACCCACAGATCCTTAACTTTTCTCGAATCAACTCTATCTAATGCTATATGCTTTGAATCCTGTGACCAGATTACATTTGCCCCTTTACGCTTGTTCTTATTTTTTTCTTTGTCAACATTATTCTCTGGACCTCCGGTCATTTCCCCATAAGAATAATTTTCAACACCATCAGTTGTTATTTTGTGCTCTACAATTGTTGAATCATCTTCCTTCTTTTTTGCCTTTTCAAAATTTTCTTTATCCATCCAGTAGAGATTAAAGTTCTTCGAGAAAATTACTTTCTCACCGTCAGGAGAAATATTTGCCCATCTTGTAATTTCTTTTTTCTTCTGATAGTCTTCAATCAGTTTTAATTCCTGTGTGTTAATATTGAATTCAAATCCGAAAACTTTCTTCTCTTTTTTATCCTTTTGAGTTTTAGTTGAATCCTCCTCGTCCTGTGAACTGTTTACCTCGAATATAAATGCTGTTTCATCTTTGTTAAACTGAATTTTAGTTATGGGCAAATGTTTTTCGTCGTATGGATCTTTAGTAAGAAGAGTAAGCTTTCTTGCCATCTGAACATTATCGAAGAGCAACTTTTTTGTCCCTTTGGCAGGATCGACAATGTAATAATTCTTGATTGTTGGTGTTTCGAAACTGTACCAGAACTTGTCGCTTGTTTTAAGCCAGTGCGGATCAACAGAAGTACTGAAAACCATTTTGTCGACTTTTTTAGGAGAGAACCTGGCAGCTAAATCATAATTCGCCTTTGTAATTGGCGTTGTTTGTGCAATGATAAATAATGAAGTAAATATAATGATAGAAATGGACAAGTATAATTTTTTCATCTATTCACCTGTAAGTTTATGATAATTATAATTTATTGATAAGTATAAGAAAAACATAAAAAATTCTTAATCCATTATCCCAAATACTTTTTTCTTCATTTTTCTACATTAATTAGATAATGTATAAATTACCACCGGAATTTTTTATCAATGAATTGAATTGTTGCCGGTATTATTTTGTTATTAAATTACAGAAAGAATATTCACATAACAAAAATAAATTGAGGGAAAATAAATGAAACTGAGCAGAAAAGATTTTTTAAAATCTACCGCAATAATTTCAGGCGGATTATTTTTACCCGGATTTAATTTCATTTCAGCATTACAGCAACAGTCCTACAGATTCACAACAATCCGGAATAATATTGGCATTTTTACAGAGCGCGGCGGTACTATTGGCTGGTATGCAACAAATGATGCGCTTGTTGTAATAGATTCTCAATATCCTGAAACCGCAAAGAATCTTGTTGAAGGATTGAAACAAAAAACCCCACGCAAAATTGACGTTCTATTCAATACACATCATCACGGAGACCATACAGCGGGAAATCTTTATTTGAAGGATTTTACTAATAAAATAGTTGCACATGAAAATTGCAAAGCGCTTCAAGAAAAAAACTATGGTGGTAATCCGGAAAAACCTCAAGCATACCCAACGGCTACTTTTACTAATACCTGGGGCGAGGATGCTGGAGATGAGAAAATAGTTGCAAGATATTTTGGTCCGGCTCATACCGGCGGGGATTCTGTCGTTCATTTCGAAAAATCGAACATAGCTCACATGGGCGATCTTGTTTTCAATAAAACATTTCCATTCATCGATCCAAACGGAGGCGGTTCAATTCAGCAATGGGCATTTACTCTTGAAAAGATAATTAAATATTATGATAAGGATACAGCATTTATATTCGGTCATTCAATTGCAGATGAGTTTCTCGTTGGAACAAGAAAAGATTTAACTGCCATGAAAAATTATTTTAGTGCACTAATTGATTTTGTTTCCAAAGAAATTAAGAATGGTAAATCTAAAGATGAAATAGCGGCTTCCACGGTAATTCCGGGATTCGAAGACTTGAAAGAAAGATGGCAAGGTGCACGCAAGATGAATCTTGAACGCGCTTATGATGAACTCAGTAAAAGTTAGACTATTATAAATAGATGGAAGTAAATTAAAGGCGGACTAAAAAGTCCGCCTTATTTTTTTATTTCTTTAAGATTGTTTTAAGAACGGTGTCCTTACTAATCGGTTTGGTACAGAAGAACCAGTCGTAGCATTTCATATCCTCTTTCCCTTCCATTCTATCTTTAGCGGTTCCGCAAGAACCGGCTGGAGGAACAATAACATCATCGCCCGGTCGCCAATCTGCCGGAGTTGCAATACTAAATGCATCGGCAGTTTGAAGAGCAATTAAAACACGATAGAGTTCGTCAAAATTTCTACCGAGGCTTAACGGATAGTAAATGACTGTTCTTATAATTCCTTTCGGATCAATGACAAAAACAGCGCGGACGGCTTTAGTGCTGCTCTCGCCGGGTTGAATCATGCCGTATTTCTTTGCAACTTCCATTGTAATATCCTCGATCAACGGGAATTTAACTTCAATATTTTTCATCCCTTTGTATTCGATCTTCTCTTTAATTGTACGGAGCCATGAAATGTGGCTGTAGAGTCCATCGACTGATAAACCGACCAGCTTGCAGTTGGCTTCTTCAAATTGTTTTTCCATGTGAGCGAATGTCATAAATTCAGAGGTGCATACGGGTGTAAAATCTGCGGGATGACTAAACAGAATTACCCAACTTCCACTGTAATCCGCCGGGAAATTAATTTCTCCCTGTGTAGTAACTGCTTTGAACTCAGGCGCTTTATCACCAATTCTTGGCATCGAAAATGATTGTGTTGCTTCCATATTATTTCTCCTTATAGTTTTGTGTGTGATTTTATGTATGATAAGATGAAATCACGTACCATGCGATTCATCGATTTGGCGCCTTTTCCCTTTCACTTTACTTTTTTATTCTGGTTGTTTTTAAACTTGCCGATAATCTGCACTTTAATATCCTCCACGGTAAAGTTCGGTATTTTCTTTTTCTTGAAATAATTATCCATGATTTTGTCCAGTTCTTCATCATAATAATCTTCAATTTGTTCTGTATTTGAGGAATAAAGATGATGATGATTATCGAGTATAGAGTCGTACCTCATAACATCTTTTTCTGTTTTAACCTTTTTTAGTATTCCCTTCTCAACAAAAGTATCAAGTGTTTTATAAATTGTACCTGTTGCAATATTGGGATGATACTTTCTAATGAATGCAATTATATTATCAGCGGTCGGATGATTATTTAATTTAGAAAGGGCATCTAAAACAGCAAGTCGCTGAGGAGTTACCTTAAGTTCTTTTTCGGTCAGTAATCCTCTAACAGATTCAGATTGCATAATAATTTATCCTAAATAAGAATTATTCTTAACAATTATAGGTTATTGCAATAATTTCTGCAAGTCTATTTTTAGGAATTAATTATACCACCAAATCGGATAGCGGCTCCCGTCCACCAAAATTTAACTTTACTTTTATTTTTACTTTGATTAAGTTGCTAACGTTTCAAACGTTTCAAAAATATAAAACGTAAATAAAAGGAAACACAACATGAAAAAAGTAGTGATAACCCACGCAAAGAGAACCCCTGTCGGCTCATTCAATGGTTCGTTAAGCAGTTTATCTGCCACACAACTCGGAAGCCTCGCTATAAAAGCTATACTCGAAGAATCTAAAATTGATCCTAATGTTGTAGACGAAGTTATTATGGGAAATATTTTAAGTGCGGGATTAGGACAGGCACCAGCACGTCAAGCAGCTATTTACGCCGGACTACCAGAAAAAACAGAATGCCTTACAATCAATAAAATGTGCGGAAGTGGACTTAAAGCAATTATGCTCGCACATCAGGCTATTCAACTTGGAGATGCAGATGTTATTATTGCTGGCGGACTCGAAAGCATGAGCAATGCTCCATATCTATTAAAGAATGCTCGCGGCGGTTATAGAATGGGACATGGTGAAATTCACGACTCAATGATTATGGATGGATTGTGGGACGTTTATAATAACGTTCACATGGGTAACTGCGCCGAAGCCTGTGCAAAGGATATGAACTTCACCAGAAAAGAACTTGATGACTATGCAATCATGTCGTATCAAAGAGCTCAAGCCGCTCAGAGAGATGGAAAATTTAACGACGAGATAATTCCGGTTACCATTAAATCGAGAAGCGGTGATACAATTGTTACAAAAGATGACGAACCGGAAAAAGTAAACTTTGAAAAAATTCCTTCGCTTAAACCTCCTTTCGATAAGAACGGAGTTGTTACAGCTGCAAACGCATCAAAGATTAACGATGGTGCTGCTGCTGTTTTAGTGATGAGTGAAGATAAAGCAAAAGAGCTTGGGTTGAAACCCATTGTTGAAATTGTTGCTCAAAGCTCGGCTGCAAAAGCTCCAATCCAGTTTACAACTGCACCGGCAGATGCAATTAACAAGGTTCTTGCAAAAGCAAAAATGAAGACAACCGATATTGATCTTTATGAAATTAACGAAGCCTTCGCTGTTGTATCACTTGCGGTAAATAAACTTCTTGGTCTTTCAACAGACAACGTAAATGTTAACGGCGGTGCAATTGCAATTGGTCACCCGATCGGTGCAAGCGGCGGAAGAATTATGGCTACACTGCTTCACGAAATGAAAAGAAGAAAATCAAAATACGGTTTGGCTTCCCTTTGCATCGGCGGCGGCGAAGCTTCTGCATTAATTGTAAAACTATACGAATAGAGAGTTATGTCCACAGAAGATAAAATCCGCAAAGAGATGATCCAGAGATTTGGAGATGCATACAAATCATTTGGTTTGAATAAACTGATGGGACACATTGTTGCTCTGTTGATTTACTCCGGTGAACCTCTTTCGCTTGGCGATATTTCAAAGTACCTACATAGAAGCAAGGGTCCTGTAAGCCAGATTTTAAAACGCTTGCGCGATAGAAAGTTGATTAGAAAAGCATGGTCGCCTGAAAATAACCGTCAGGATTTTTATGAGATTGAACCGGAAATTTTTGAAAACGCATTCAGAAATAATTTAGAGTTAATTAAGAATAATGTAAGAATTGCAAAGCAGCTTAAATCAATTGTGAAGAACGTAAAGTCGGGTGAAATAGCCACACTGAAACAACGCATGGATGAAATGGAACAGTTTTATGTATTGATGGAACAACACTACAGAAATTTTTTAGCGGAGTGGATTTCTACCAGAGAAAAAATATATAAATGAAAAAGTACGTAGTTTATTAAAAATATTTTTACATTGATTTATCGTTTTAAAATTTTCAAACGTTAAAAACATAATAGGATATTAAAATGAAAAGACTTGAAAACAAAGTTGCAATTGTAACGGGAGGTGCTCAGGGAATAGGTAAAGCAACCGTTATAAAATTTATTGATGAGGGGGCGAACGTTATAATTTGGGATGTTGATGATGACAAAGGAAATCAACTCGCTAACGAACTCTCTTCTAAAGGCAAAGCGGTTTACATGAAAGTAAACGTTGCAAAATTTGACGAGGTTGATAAAGCCGTTCAATCAGTGATTACACAGTTCGGACGAATTGACGTACTTGTTAACAATGCCGGGATTCTTCGCGATGCAACACTTGCAAAGATGACGCCAGAGCAATGGCAGCAAGTGATCGACGTAAACCTGACCGGTGTATTCAACTGTACAAAGTGTGTTGCGCCTTTCATGATCGAGAAACAATATGGACGAATTATAAACGCTACATCTGTAGTTGGAATCTACGGTAATTTCGGTCAGACTAATTACGTAGCAACCAAATCCGGTGTTATAGGAATGACAAAAGTTTGGGCGCGCGAACTCGGTAGAAAAGGAATAAACGTTAATGCAATAGCTCCGGGATTTATCGCTACCGAAATGGTTGCTTCGATGCCGGAGAAAATAATCAACATGATGAAAGAGAAAACACCACTGGGAAGATTAGGTACGCCGGAAGATATTGCAAATGGTTATCTCTTCCTTGCAAGTGATGAAGCTTCATTCATAAACGGAACTGTTCTTAGCATCGACGGCGGAGTAATTACCTGATGAGAAACAGTATAATTATTGGTAGTGGAAGCTACGCTCCGGAAAGAGTTCTACCGAATTCATACTTCAATGAATTGCTCGGCGAGGATGTTGACACGTGGCTTCAAACTAATCTTACCATTAAGGAGAGAAGATGGTGCAACGAAAACCAGTCTACTGCAGATCTATGTGTTGAGGCAGCAAACAAAGCTTTTGTGAGTGCTGATGTAAAATCAGAGGATCTTAATTTAATAATTATATCAACTGATACGCCCGAATATATTTCGCCTTCAACCGCATCTGTGGTTCAACATCGTTTGGGCGCTGTTAATGCCGGTACATTCGACCTTAATACTGCTTGTGCCGGATTTGTTACAGCATTAGATGTTGCAAATAAATTTATCCGCGCCGATGAAAATTATAAGTACATTCTTGTAATTGGTGCTTATGCGATGAGCAAATATTTGGATATGACTGACAAAAAAACTGTCACTCTTTTTGCAGACGGAGCGGGAGCCGTTGTTCTAAAATCAGTTGATAATACCGAACGCGGTCAACTGACAAGCAAGCTACACACTGAAGGACAATACGCTGAATGGATGGGAATTTATGCCGGCGGGACACACATGCCGGTTAATCATAATGTTGTTGATGCAAAAGATCATCTTCTTAAATTCGTTAAAAAATTTCCCAAAGAAATTAATCCTACAACATGGACAAGGATGATAAAAGAATCGTGTGAACGAATTAATATTTCCCCAGATGATATCACTCATTTCTTTTTCACACAGATTAATATTAACACAATCTGGGAAACAATGGATAATCTTGGGGTTGATCGAAATAGAGCACATACAATAATGGACCGATACGGTTACACGGGTTCGGCATGTATACCAATGGCTTTTGATGATGCTATGCAGAAAAATAAATTACGCGAAGGTGAGATCGTCTGCTTCATGGGGTCGGGCGGAGGACTCGCATTTGCAAATGCAATCTATAAATTGTAAAGAGGTGTAAAGTGACTGATGTTGCTTCATCCGGTATGATTACTGCTTCGTGGATACTTATTCTAATTTATGCTGCTGTGACAATGTTCTTTGTTATTCGTGGGGCTTTAAAAATAAAAAGCATGAATGACTATGCTGTTGGAAATGTTCAATTCCCTCCATATGCTGTAGGACTTGCACTTGCGGCATCGATGACGAGTGCAGCAACATTCATAATCAATCCCGGCTTTGTTGCATTTTATGGATGGAGTGCTTACATCTCATTTGGAATTGC
>CAZEBL010000029.1:17000-17269 GCA_964510325.1 uncultured Melioribacter sp.
CAATAATTTCACTCATAATTTTAACAAAAGGATTCCGAAAACACGGCGAGAGTGTTAAAGCATTAACAATGGCTCAGTGGATGGGAACGCGTTATAAGAGCAAGGGCTACTCACTCTTTTTTGCTTTTCTATCATTACTACTTATAACATTTATTGTTCTTATTCTTGTCGGTCTTACAAAAGTTTTATCAAAGTCGTTAAACATACCGGAAATTTATGTGTTGATCGGAACCGTTGTGTTTGTATTCGGATATATGATGTTCGGCGGC
>CAZEBL010000030.1:0-17246 GCA_964510325.1 uncultured Melioribacter sp.
TATTTTAATATTATAATCACCAACCGGCATGGATGAAAATTTATATCTAATAACACCGGATTTACCTCCGGAGTTTAGATCTCCAATGAAATAATTTGTCAGGTCTATTGTAGTATATTGATCGTTATTTAATGTAGCTTCTAATTTATGACCGATTCCGGTACCGGTAGTATTTAATCCGGTTTCATCTTTTAATCTTGCAATCAATGTAAAATCCGGGTTTACAAGGTAAGAGCTTTCGAAGGATTCGTCATCAAAATAGAGGGCAATCTCCGGACCTTTTTTATCATCAACAGCATTTGGATTCGTTCCGCCAACAATTACGTTAGTTGTATAACCGATACCATCATTCGATTGGTTGAAAACATACGCTGAAACTTTTCCATTTTTATTTTCGTAGGAAATATCTTTTGGAACAACAAACTCTGTCTGGAATTTACCATTTGTAACATTCGTCCTTCCTCGAAATATTAATCCGCCCTGAAGTGTTACATAATAGTTCATCTCGCTAAGAAACATTTGTCTTTCGGAATCATAGACACTGATAATTGCTTCACCGGAGAAATTAGAGTTTGTTCCGTTACTGTTTGTAACATTACCATTAATTTTTACTTTATCCAGCGCACTTATTTGAACCGATGTATTCAACGTCTTACCATTTATCGAATCGATAGAAGCTGGAAAAGTCGGTTGTGCTAATCTCATTGTAGGATCACCATAGAGATGAAATTTTTCGTCATTCTCTTCTGTTCTGAATTGTTTAGCAAGAAAATATGCTCTGCCGATTCTCTGTGGTAAATTATTAATATCCCTACTTCCCAATAAGTAGGTAAATAATGAATCGTTCAACTGTGCGTTAGCAGAAGAATAAACAACACGTGCAGCAGTAAACGCACCAATAGCACCGGCATCTTTCATATTAATCATCAACTCGGTTGAACTCTGCTGTGTCGGATCATCATATTTCCCGAAGTCACAAGTTGCTGCAGTTAAAAAGAAATAATGATCGTTTTTTAACTGTGGGATAGATGATGCTTTCTCAAAAACATTTTCATGTGCCCATTGGTTTGGATTTCCATGACCAATAAAATTTAGAATAAGAGTGCCGTTATTAACTGCGTCAATAATTGCTTTATTTACATCAGGTTTTCTTCTACCCAATCCTGAAATTAATGTTGGATAAGCAGCAAGGTAAATTTTATTTTGATCAAAAAACTTTGGAATACGTCTATTAGATAAGTTTTCTGTTTGACTTGTGTGAATACTGCCGTCATCAAAACCGACTTCTTGTGGTCCGTCGTCTGCAACTAAGGTAATAGTTGAGCGCCATAAACCTTTCTCAAGATTGTTTTCGTACTTAATAATTTTATCAACAACAATTTCGGCTTCTGAAAGTCTCTGTACATTTAATCTCCCTATTGCAAGATCAATTCTTAAGTCTTTACCGGAAACACGCGCGAAATAATCGTCTGTTGGGTAAGATGAAATTTCATCCAGGGATTCTTTAGTTTGATAAGTAGGAACAAGATTTCTATTAAGTTTCTCAATATTCAGATAGTCATAATCACCATCACCAAAGAATAATACATAAAACGGTTTTGTCTGCCAGTTATCATAAGCATATTTTAAGAAATCTCTTATAGCTGTTGGGTCCATCATTCCGGCAGAAAATTCATTTAAAATATCGTCCACATAATAAACTGATGTTGTAGTTTTGTATGGCGATTGACTTGACCTGTATGCAACATACCTTTCAACCTGTGTGCGTAAATCTTTATGCGAAATAATTACTAATTCAGTGCCTGATTTATTTGCTCTTATATCATTAATTGTAACGGCAACACCATTAGATGGTGACTTAAATGCATTCTGATTGACTGCCAAATATTTAGAAACTTTATTCTGAGTTTCCTGTGCCTGGAAAGTAACCTGTCCACCGCTAATTGATGTGCCGGTTACTAATCTTACATTAGCGTAATCAGTAACATCGTAAACTTGTATTGAACTATTTGAAAAATTTAATAATGTATACTGAATTACTGCGGTTGTATCTTTAGAGAATAGAATATAATTGTCATTAACAGCACTTAATCTTCTTCTATATTCTATTTCGAAATAATCTATATAAACTTTTGTACTTGGAGTTGTTGAAGAGATAGTAAATTTCAAATTGCTTCTCTCATCAGAAAGAGAACCGGAAAAAAATGTATTACCTTCAAGATCCTGACCGTATGAATATTTATTTGAACCGAATCCGAAAATATTTCCGGTATAAATCTGCTGGTTACTTTCATCAATTCTTAGAGGCACATAATCGGAAGAAGCATTAATCATCCTGAATTTATAATTGATTCGGGTTGAAGGAAGAATTCCATTCAAAGTAGTTAAATATGTACGGCTTGGAGCTGATTGACCGAATTCATCTCCATAATAATCTCTTCCTGATTTTCCGATATTGATTGTATCCTTATCAAGACTTCTGTAAGCAAACGAGAATGCTTGTTGAAAAACTCCGGTCTGGTTTAATGAAGGTTTTTCACTTATTCTTTTTCCAGCAGTTCCACCAAATGTTAACCAATAAAAATTCTTTTTGGAATAAGAATGCTTTTCTCTCATAATTCTTTTAAATGCTGTGTTGTATTCCCAGAACTCGGGACCTCTACCATAAAGAAGAATATAATCACCCGAATCAAATCTGCCGTCTGCTTCACCGACAACCGAAATTGCAACTTCCTGGAAGATTCGATTTGTGGTGATTGTGTAATCCTCTGGTAAGTTATAACCGCCATTACTATAAATCTTTATTGTGCGAGGATCGAGATTATTTACATCTGCTCCAAGGTTCTGAAGAAATGTTCTTTCAATTCTATAAATTCCTTCATCAGGAGCTTCAAAACGGTACCATGTACCCGTGGCTAAGGTTGAAGAGGTTTTTGCTAGTTGTATGTTTGATTTAATTCCCCACCGTTTTGCAACATCCCAATTAATTACAGCACCCTCTAAATAATTTTCCGTTATTAATTCTGTCTCGCCTATACTTCTGCCAAATGAAATACTGAATACAATCCTCTTATAAATCTTAACCTGATTTTCTTCACTTTGTACCGGATATATTTTGACCGACTGCACAGGTAACGAACGGATTAATCCATATTCACCAAATTCAATTATATCCTTGGGCAATTCATCCTTAATCTCTGATACAGTATTATATTTTGTAATGAATGATAAAGAATCAATTTCAAATTCAGGATTAAAAATGTATTTACCTGGTAATGTTGAGTACTCGGTTGAGATAATTTGAATCGTATTACCAAATTCAGAAGGGACTCCGATATTTAATTCTCTTACAGGTCTTTGTGTTTTTCCGGTTTGTAATAAATTATCGATATAAGTTCCAGGTATTTTAAAACTGATGTAATTTTCGCCGTTGATCATTTGATAAGATGTATCGGAAATAACAGGACGGTATTCAATAACAATAGAAGAATTGCTGGAAGATAAAATCCGTATATCTTGTGCTTGGAGCGTAAGATTTAAAATAAAAAGAAGAAATAATAGAGAGAATCGGGTTTTCATTTTGGCTTTATCTAATTTGTTATAATAAAAAATTTTGTTTCTGAACCGGTAGCCAAATTCTCTATACTATTTCTCCAATTTTACGTGCAAAATTTATGTAAGAAGCAGTAACAATGTCAAGTCAATAAATCAAATCTAACCATTACGTATCATATCTAATATTTTAGTAAGAAGTTGGCGCTTATACTGGTAGAATTAAATATTCTGTCTTGGATTTATAAAATAGTGTTATCTAATCTTCTCATTACATTGATATTAATACTATCCAGGACCTTAATTAAAGCCCAAGCAAATCCTTATTCCTCTTCATAGCATCAATACAGAATTGGATATGATCTTCTAAAGAAATGCCCAGTTCGGAAGCCCCTTTAATTATATCATCCCTGTTAACTGCTCGAGCAAAAGCTTTGTCTTTCATCTTTTTGATAACAGATTTTACTTCAACTTCATCAATTGATCTGCTCGGTCGAACATAAGTAACCGCAGTTATAAATCCGGCAAGTTCATCACAAGCAAATAATACTTTTGCTAATAGAGTGTCTCTGGGGATATTTGTATAATCAGCATGCGATAGAATTGTATTTCTAAAATCCTCATCAAATCCTTTCTCCTTCAATATTTCAGCACCTTTATAAGGATGTTCTTCGGCAGTCGGGAACATCTCATAATCAAAATCGTGAAGCAGAGCCACACAACTCCAGTAATTTATATCCTGTGCAAATTTTTCGGCATAAGCTTTAACACATGCCTCAACTGCATATGCATGCTTTAAAAGACTATCGGATTTTGTGTATTCGGTTAAAATTGAATGACAATAATCCCTGTCTCTCATAATATCAGTACTCATATTTCCTCTCTTAATTATTTCTCTTTATTCGAAGGGCAATATTTATTGATAATACATTCAACACATTTTGGTCTTCTTGCAATACAGGTTTTTCTTCCATGATTCATTAACAGGTGTCCGCTAACAATCCAATAATTTTCTGGTAATAATTCTTTAAGTCGGAATTCTATTTTTGTTGGATCCTGAGATTTAATAAATCCTAATAAATTAGATAAGCGTTTAACGTGAGTATCAACTGCAATGGATGGAATTCCGAATGCATTACCGGCTATAACAGAAGCAGTTTTTCTACCAACACCGGGAAGAGTTGTAAGGGTATCAAAATCTTTGGGAACTTTGCCGTTATGTTTTTCAATAAGTAATTTGCAGCAATTTTTAATACTCTTTGCTTTTTGTTTATAGAATCCCGTCGAAAAAATTTCTTTTTCCAATTCTCTGCTAGATATTCTAACAAAATCCTCGGGTTTTTTATATTTCTTAAAGAGTTCTCCGGTAACAACATTAACCCTTGCATCGGTACATTGTGCAGAAAGGATAGTTGCAACTAGTAGTTGAAATGGATTTGAATATTCCAGAGCAGGTTGTGCATCAGGAAATTCTTTCCAGAGAATATCGAAAATTTTTTTTGCTCTTTGTTTCTCTCTATCAGCCATTCTTCATAAATCGTTTGTCTTGAATGATAAGTCTATCAACGGGAATATTCCCTATAATATGACTTTGAATAATTTCTTCAACATCATCTTTAGTAACGCCACCATACCAGACTTGTTCAGGGTAAACAACCACAGTAGTTCCAAACTCACAAGCATTAAGACAACCTGAAGAATTTGCTCTTATCTTAGAGTTGAGTCCTAATTCCTTTAAACGTTTTTTAAATAACTCTGTAACCTCATTCGAACCTTTTGCAAGGCATGATCCTCGTGGATGATTCTCTTCCCTTTTATTCTGGCAGATAAAAATGTGTTTTTCGAATCTCGGCATATTATTTATAAAAACAGGGAATCAAGTTTCCCTGTAAAATTTATGAATTGATCTATTTGTAGCGCGTACGGGGGTCGAACCCGTGATCTCCGCCTTGAGAGGGCGGCGTCCTGGACCACTAGACGAACGCGCCAAGTTTTTACGTCTTAAATATAGCTATTCTATTAATAAATTTATAAACCGGTTTCGTTTAATAAACTTTTTATTTCTTCGAGTTCACTATTGCTTAATTTTATATCTGCAGCAATTACATTTTCCTTTACCTGCACAGATGTCCGGGCACCAACAATTGCAGATGTTACAGCTTTATTTGATAGAACCCAGCTTACAGCTAAATTACCAACTGTGATGTTCCTACTCTCTGCAATCGGTCTTAATTTTTCTACAAGTTCAAGTGCTCTACTTAAATTAGGTTCTCTAAATGAGGAACCTTTTTTCCTCCAATCATCTGGAGCCAATTTATTGATATCAAATTTTCCGGTAAGAAGCCCGGCTTGCATTGGACTGTATACAACAACACCAATTTCATTTTGTAAACAATATGGTAGAATTTCATTTTCAACATTTCTTCTTAACAAACTATAAGGAGGTTGTAACGATTGGACGTGTTCAATTTTCATACACCGCTTAAGAAGTTCTACATCAAAATTGCATACGCCTATATATTTAACTTTCCCTTCATCTTTTAATTTTACCATCATTTCCCATGAACGCTCAACATCAACTTTTTCATCCGGCCAATGAATTTGGTAGAGATCAATATAATCTTTATTAAGTCTCTTCAAGCTTTCTTCACATTCTTTGCGAATATTTTCAGGGTCATTATTAATAACAGCATTACCAGTGCCGTCATTTATCATACCGCACTTTGTAGCAATAAAAACTTTTTCTCTAATTCCTTTTATAGCTTCACCAACAATTTTTTCTGAATGACCATAACCATATACAGCGGCAGTATCAATCCAATTAATTCCGTTTTCTATTGCTGTATTAATTGCATCAATCGATTCTTTATCGTTCACACTTCCCCATCCCCATTGCCAAGGTCCGCCAATAGCCCAGGCACCAAAACCAATAGCTGTAATGAGGGGACCATTTTTACCAAGTTGATTTTTTAGCATAATATAATTCTCCTAAAATTTTTATTGTAAGATATAAAAAAGCCGATCAATATTGACCGGCTTTATGGCTGCCCCGCTAGGGCTCGAACCTAGACTTTTCTGATCCAGAGTCAGACGTGTTGCCAATTACACCACGGGGCAATCAACTCTTTTATTTTTCTATCCTAAATTTAGTGGATTTAACTGAATTAATTCCACTCAAAATTCTAATCTGTAAATTTTCTGAATTAAATTCAGGAACAACCCATTTATAACTATTTTTCAACCCGGGTTTGGACGGCAACGCTTTTTCAATTGTAAACCATTTACTTCCATCTAATGAATATTCGATAGAAACGTTTTTAATATCTTCTGATGAAGTCCAATTGATTTCTTTTATGGTTCCCTTTCGAAAAGAACTAGAATTATTATCAATGAATATAATACTACCAGCCGGGAGAATTTGTAGATTAAATACTTTTGGTGTCATATCAGAAATTGGATTAGCACCAGCATCAGCACTTACGTCTATAATTCTTAATCTAGCATTTGTGGACGGTTGAATTGCAGGTATCGCCCAATTATAAGCACCGGTTGAACGGTAGTTGGTTACAACGGTATTCCATGTTAAACCATTATCATCTGTGTATTCAATATCAACATTATAAACGCCGGCTGAATGCCATGTAATTAATGTATCTACATCTGTGAAGGTTTCACTTATTTTACGCCATGCCAGGTATTCACCTCCTAACGGGAATGTCCATCTTAGTAATTTTGTTTGAGGATGTATGCTGAATCGTCCGTCTGTTTGTGCATATAAAATTGAATTTTTTGTACTTGAAACTCTTATCATAGCATTATCAGACCTAAACTCAACATCTTCTGGCATCGTCCAATTGTATAATCCATTGCTAGGATATGCGTTCTCAATTACTTTCCAGGTAGCTCCACCATTTAATGAATATTGTATTTTAACAGAATCAACATTATAACTCTGCCATTTAATTTCATAAATAAATTTTTTCATAGGATCGCTAGTTAACCATTCGTCACCAGCTTTTGGGCTAATCATTTGAATAGTTGGTGGTTCGGTTTTTTCAATAGTAAAATTACCAATACTTCTTGCGCTTGGAGATTCATTAGCTCCCTGATCAGCATTATAAACAACAACATAATATTTATCGGATGGAATAGTAAAGCTTGTTACATAATTCCCCTGATTAGCCATCTTTTCTACTAATGTTGTAAATGCAGGAATGTCAGGATAAATTGCAATTCCATTATTCCAGGTATATTTAATTCCTACATTTTTAATACCTGTTGATTCCCATTTAATTTCAATTGCATCGCTGTCTTTAAATACACGTGGTCCGCGCGGTTCTGTAACGTAAATGTATTTTCTCGGATTGATAGTAAATGTTGCATCACTTACATCAGATACACTAGGATCTCTTGCATCAGTAATCCTAATCTGACATTGAGCTGAATTTAGATTTTCATTAATACTCCATTCATAAGCACCGCCTCCAATACTATCAACAAGAGTTGTCCAAGAGAGACCCTTATCAACTGTTAATTCAATTTTTACCTTATTAACGGCGGTTGCATTCCAATTAATATTCTGTCTTGAACCAGCTTCCCACTCTTCTCCACCATTCGGGCTGGTTACTTGCAAAGATTTTATTATTTGATTCGTAATTCTAAAAACATTATCAGAGACATCATTAGGTTCACCATCAGCGGCATCATAAATTCTGATTTTACAATTCTGCGAACTGACGTTTGGTATTTGAGGCCAGATATAAAACCCAATACTTGGTGTGGATTCAACAATAGTTGTCCATTTAGCTCCGTTATCTGTTGTATATGCTATCTTAACATTTTCTATATTTTGAGATAACCACTCAATTCGCTGCGATGTATTTGCTAACCATGATTCTCCCCCATTTGGAACAAGAACCTTTATTACCGGTTCGGGCAATATGTTAAACGTATTATTGCTCTCATCGGCTATCAATCCTGTCTTTGCATCTTTAACTCTAACCTTGGCTAAAGTAGAAGGAGTATTTGGAACCGGTTCCCAGAAATAAATACCCGTATTCTTTGTATCCTTGCCAATGTATTTCCATGTATTACCATTATCGGTTGTGTATTCGAGATAGACCGAATCAATACCGGTACTGCTATACCAGGTAATTTGTTGAGCTGTTCCGGCTTCCCAGCTTTCACCACCATTTGGTACTCTTAACGTTAAAGATTTATTTTCTAATCTGCTGATTGAAAAAGTATTATCCGATAAGTCTTTTGGTTCACCATCAGAAGCATCAGCAACTCTAATTTTACAAAGCTGGGATGTAACATTAGGGACAGGATTCCAATTATAGAATCCAACACTTGGTGTTGAATTAACAATTGGTGTAAAGCTAAATCCATTATCAGTCGTATATGCTATAGAAACATTTTGAATATTTTCAGAAACCCATTCAATTCTTACTGATGAACCGATATCAATTTTTTCTGCGCCGTTAGGCGTAATTACTCTTATTAAAGGTTCAGGAAGAATGTTGAAAGTATTTGCACTTTCTGTAAAGGGAACTCCGTCTTTTGCATCTTTAATTCTAACCTTTGCAAGTGTTGAAGGTGTTTTAGGTACTGGCTCCCAAAAATAAATACCTGTATTTTTCTTATCGACTGCAATTAAACTCCATGTGTTACCATTATTAGTTGTGTATTCAATTCTAACAGAATCAATTCCGGAGCTATACCATTTAATTTGTTTCGAAGTACCAGATTCCCATTCTTCATTACCGTTAGGGGAAATAATGCGAAGACTTTCATTTGAATTTTTGATAATGCTAAAAACTTTTTCGCTCATGGATGAGGCAGAACCATCTACCGTTGCAACTCTAATCTTACATTGATTTGATATTGAATTAGGAATAGGGAACCAGTTATAAATTCCGGTGTTGTTCAAACTATCTGCAACAAGAAACCATGAAGAACCATTATCATAAGTTACCTGAATTCTAATTTTGGATTGAGTTGTAGCGGTCCACTTTATATCGAAAGAAGAACCTTCCATCAAGGATTCGCCACCATTGGGAGAAACAACCTTAACTGAACTTGTTGAAGATTGATCAGTTGGTTCAGTAATATTCGATTCTTCTTCAATTAATTTGCAAGAAGAAAAGAAGAGTAGAAGTGCAAATAGAAATGTTAATTTTCTACGCATGTTATCCTCGATAAAGTTTTTTCGACTTTCGTCCTGGGTAAATTTAATAAATTCAGTTATTTTAATTAAGTAAAATATTACAGAAAGTGTGCCTAAATAAATAATTATGATTTTCAGCATAATACTCAACTTTAGGTAATCATGTATAAAATCTACATGTTAATATTACTTATAATTTCCTCCCTACCGGTAAATGGACAGGAACTTATACTTTTACAAGAAATCGGATCATTTCAATCTGCATCTTCTATTGCAATAAATCAGGCCGGATTTATATATGTGAGTAATGCCGGTTCAAATGAGATTGTTAAAATGGATACTCTCGGAAATGTTATAAGAACTATCGGAGGATATGGATGGTCGGCATCTGCTTTTGATTACCCCATAAAAATTTTTGCCAATACACTAAATGTTTATGTAGCCGATAGAAATAACGACCGGATTCAAATATTCGATAAGGACCTTAATTACTTATCTGAAATTTCTTCAAGAAAATTTTCGAATGAAAAAGCAGTTTTCAGATATCCGCTAAGTGTATCGGTAAATTCACAGGGCGATCTTTATATTCTCGATTCGGATAATACAAGAGTTCTAAGGTTTAATTTTAGAGGCGAGTACATTAATGAAATTGGTGGTTATGAATCCAGTTCCTATGTTCTCAGGAATCCCAAATGTTTTACTATTAATTCAATTAACCAGCTGATTGTTATTGATGGTAAAAATCTTATTGTGTTTGATCAGTTTGGAAATTTAGTAAACAGGTTGAAACTTGATGAGGAGTTCGTAAACATAAATTTCTCATCAAATATACTTTTTCTTATAGGTGAAAAAAAGATTGTAACTTACGATTGGAATTCAAATCCACCAAGGAATTCTTTCTCAAATTTTATTGAAGAAAAAATTAAAGATGCGATTCTTTTTAACAAAAAATTGTATGTCCTGACTGAAAAAAAATTATGCGTTTATCAAATCCAGAACTGATATCCCATTGAAGCTTTACCAACGATTAATAATATTTTTCTTATTACTGTTATGGACAGCGGGAATATTTTACTCATGCTGGTTAGATTTTTTTAATTTCTTGATTTATGGTTATCCAATAGTTAAGAATACTTATTCTTTAGTCTGCCATCAGGATCCAGCAAAACTGATAAATCTAAGTTGCGGTAATAGTTTAGTATGTGCGAGATGCTTTGGTATTTATACCGGTTTACTTATTAATTCATTTCTCCACATTTTTCATGAAAATAAATTGAAAAGAAATTTCCGCCTGGTATTATTTGCAACGGTTCCAATGATGATTGATGTTTTTGCAGTTGCAATTGGAATTTATGATTACTCTAAAACAATTGCTTTTACTTCCGGACTTCTTTTCGGTTCAATTCTATTTTTATATCTTTACAATGGTTTACAAAATCTGATTATTGAAATATTCAAAAGGTAATTGTGTGAAGAAGTATTTACCCTCATTTATATCCGGATTTGGTGCAGGAGTATTACATATAGTACCTGTTGCCAAAAGTTTAGCTTGCTGTTTAATTGTGCCGCTGGCGTCATTCACCGCTTTATTACTCGATAGGCGTGCAAATCCGACGAACGAAAAAATTACGATGAAAAAAGGAGCACTTGTTGGATTGTTTACCGGTTTATACGCAGCTCTATTCGGGACTGTTTTCGACCTGTTTATTACTCTTGTTACCCGGAATAACGATATTGTTGCTATGATGCCTGAATTGCAAAAGATGATTTCAGCTTTCCCCCTTTCCGATGCAATGAGAACAGAAGTACTAAATCTGTTTGAGAGTGTAAGAAACGATATCATTCAATATGGTTTTTCCCCGCTCTATACTTTTTCGATAATAATAAATAATACAGTTGTCAATTCTATTGTTGGAACACTCGGCGGATTGATTGGAGCACAAATTATAAATCAGAGATTGAATAACAGAAACGAGTATTAACAATGATCACCGCATTTATTTTCTTTGCTCATTTTATGTTTGTTCTTTATATATTCACAAAGAAGTGGCAAGTTGAATCAATCTCGTCTGCACTGATAAATGTTGCATTGATAACTATTCTTTTTACTGTGGGTTGGTCAATCTCTACTTCGGTTGTTAAGATATTTTTTGATACTAAGGGATTAGGAATTCAATTTAACGCTGATACAATTTCATTAACATTATTATCCATTGCAGAATTTTTCTTCTATAGAATTTATTACCGCGAAGAAAAAACTACTGAAGCCGGTACGGGAAAGTAATTATAACTGTTTGATCGACCTGTTTAGCATTTGGAGGAAGAGGTTCAAACCGCCACTGTCTAAGAGAGTTAATGGCAGTAAGTTCCAGCCTTGCATCGGCTTTAATGAGGGGAAAAATCTTTCCAACAGTACCATCAGGCATAATAGTAAATCTCAATTTAACATCAATTTCCTTTGAAACGCCTTCGGGGTAATCTGGTAATGTGTAACTATAAATTTTTCTCATTCCCTTACCACCAAAATCAATTTCGAAACCGAATCCGCCTTCACCTTCTCCCAATTGTTCAGTTCCTTTTGCTTGTGAATCATCCTGGTTTAGCGGTTTTACTTTCTCAGCATTTACATTCACTTTTTCTTTTTTCTTATCGGCTTCGGTAATTATATTTTCTTTATCGGGATTTTGTGTTTTAGGGAGCTCAATTTTTTTCTGCTCCTCATTTTTCTGCTGAACTTTTTCCTGTTTTGGCTGATTACGTTCTGTCTTAGGATCCTGACCAACCGGTCCGGCACTGCCCATACTTAAACCGCTTCCAAATCCAATTGTAACATAATCCTCATCCTCCATTCCAACAGAAAAATTGATGAATGCAAAAAATATAATCAGAATAACATGGATTATTACTGAATATACAAATGATTTATTTCGAGTATTGTCTTCAAACATTGCTAACTTATTCTTTCTGTTTCTATTGTAAATTTATCTATACCTATTCCTTTAGCAGAATCAATAACTCTTATTATTAAATCAATCTGTACCGATTTATCTGCACGGATAATCAAATTGCTCTCATTAGTAGTACTTTTAATCGATTCGAGACGTCCGGCGAGTTTATCAATCGATATTTCTTCAGATCCAAGAAATACTCTGTTCTGCTGAGTTATTGTTACAATCATTCTTGTCTGCGAAACCTGCTCATTATTCTGGGCACCCGGTAGTTTTACTTTAACACCTGTTTGAATTACAAACTGTGAAGTTAGAAGAAAGAAAATAAGCAATAACATTACAATATCTGTAAGAGATGAAAATGCAAATATGCTTAACGGTTTATTGGAAGTTTCAAATTTCATTTCTCACCTATAAATTATAATCGTCTTCATCATCACTGACAGCAACTTTAGAAGTATCATCCAGCATATCAATTAAATCAGTGGAAATACGTTCCATATCAACAACAAGTTTATTTATTTTACTAACAAAAAAGTTATAAAATGCTAAAGCCGGAATACCAACTATCAAACCGAAAGCAGTAGTAATAAGAGCTTCCCAGATTCCACCGGCAAGGTCGGCCGGATTTGCAGAGCCCTGTAATTCCTGTATTTTCATAAATGCCCCGATCATACCGGTAACAGTTCCAAGAAATCCAAGTAGAGGTGCAATACCAGCAATTGAAGCAAGGATGGATAATCCTTTTTCAAGTTTGCTAATCTCCTGTCTTCCGGCACTTTCAATAGCTTCAACAACACGCTGATGCCCGAACCGAATTTTTTTCAAACCTTTTTTAACAATATTTGAAACCGGAGTTCTTTCCTGCATACAATAGCTTATAGCACCTTCAAGATCCTTCTTCTTAATAAGAGCCCTTAATTTTATTAGAAAAGCAGGAACATTAACTTTTGCTTTTTTTAGAACAATGAATTTTTCAATAGCTATAGCAACTGCTACAATTGAACTGGCGAGAATAAAATACATTATTATGCCGCCTTTAACAAAAATTGAGAGTAAATCCATAACTGTCCTTTTCGATTAATTTAAAAATTGTTTTGAGATTGGAAGTATTCGGCTTCTTCTTTTGTTTTAAAATTTCCTACACGAACACGATACCAGGTACCTCCTTTTTGAGGTAAGTATGCTTCGAAAATAAATGCATTTAATCCAAGACCACGCAACCTGACTACCTCCTGCTCTGCTTTTTCTTTATTACGCCAGGATGAAACCTGAACATTATAAGTTGAACCGTCATAGTAAACAGTCTTACCAATTTTAGTATCGGTAGCTGGTTTTTTATACAATGAGCCCGATTCATTTGTTCTCGGTTTTTCTGTTTCTTTTATAACTTTTTCTTTAACAGGGGTAACCGGTTTTGCATTTTTATCGGCAACCGGAAGTGACGCAACACGCGGGAAGTCGCTTTCATCTTCAGGAATTATTTTATTAGTGTCAATCGGTAATGAAGCTTGAATTTTTTCTTCCTGCATTGAATCAGCCGGAGCTGCTGATTGGTTACTGATATTACCTGTTTCACCTTTGTTAGGCATCAGCATATACACTATAATGCTTACTATAATAATAAACGCAGCAAATATCAGCAGAAAATTTTTGCTGAAATACCGGTCCTTTTCTTCATTCAACTCTTTGTAATACTGTTCATCGGTAACGGTTTCAGTTCTATCTGATGGCACATATAGAGGCGGTTGATATTGTGTATTACGATCCTCAACAAATTCATATTTAGGAGAAGTCTGATATTCCATATAATCTGAAGTTTGTTTGAAAGTGGACAACTCCTTTTTTATTGAATCTTCAAGCTGTTCGAACAAATGCGATTTAACCGGTTTTGATGTTTTGAAAATATCTTCAGTGCTGCCGGGTTCTTCTTCGGATTCTTCATCAAACTCAAAAAGAGATCTATTTTCATCTTCAATATCAGAACCTAATTCCTCCCTTAATTCATCTCCCCAGTTCCATTCAATATTTTCTTCGGGACCTTTTTTCAAGCCCAGATAATCTTCCTCTGGTTCATTTAAAGGTTCAATTTCATTATCTGTTGAATAATCGTCCTGATGTATTTCAATTTCCTCTTTCACTGGTTCTTTATAAATATCCTTCAGCTTACTGAAATCAAGTTCAGATAATTTTTCCTCTTCATAATCTTTAATCAGGTCTTTCAAGTCATCGGATAATCTTGAAGAAGATTCTTCAACTTCAATAGGTGGAGCATCAACGTCTTCTTTCTCGCTTTCAAGAGGTAAATTAACCGGAATTTCAACTTCGGATTGTTCTAAAACAGGGGGTGAATAATCACTCAGCAAATCAGTAGGTGAGAGCTCCGGGGTTTCATTGAATTCTGTTGTAGGGGGAATTTCAGTATCAAGGCTTAACAAATTATTTGTGATATTTTCTGCAATTAGATCTTCCTTAAACTCAAGATCCGAAGTAAGTTCGGATAATTTGGATTTACTCTCATCAATTTTATTTTCAGACTCAAGCGACTCATAATAATCGTCCCAAATATTAAAATTAGGGAGGATATCTGATTCGGCAATAATTTCATTAACTCTTTCTTCAATAGATCTTTTGAGTATTACATAAGAAGTTTCTGATTCGGTTTGCGGACTTAAATCACTCGATAGCGGAAGAAGAGGTTTTCCAACCCCGATACTAAAAACATCCGAATCATTTTCAGTATTCCTGTATAATTTATTAGGGATATCGATTGTGAGATAAAGGGTGGTGGTATTTTTTTTCAACTCTTCAGAAAAAGGAGTATAAATTAAAGTTTCCTTTACATCGGAATTATTTTCTTTCAACTGGAAGAAACCGATTCGTGGCACTTTAAGAGTAAGATCCGATTCAAGATGCTCTGCAATTTTAGTTATAAGAATATTAAATGCGAGTTCTTTCTCGGAACTTGAAACACCGAGGACTTCAGCAATTCTTTTTTGAAGTTCAGTAATTGTCATAAACCAATTTATTGTTAAAAAAATCTACCAACGGTATTCGGCACCCAATAAAATATCAAACGGCTTTTCCTTATATCCCCTAAATACAAAATTACTTCGATTCAAGATGTTTTGAAAGTCCGCTGTTAAAGATAAATTTTCTACCAGATTATATGAAACCCCCGCAGATATGTTATGATAGGAGCTAAGACTTATTGTATTGAGAAGATCTGCATATATATTATGTGCAAAAATGTACTTAAAATTAATTCCGATATTTGATGTTAGATCGATACCATAAACCAGCTTAGCTGAATAGGTTGGGGTGTAAGGTAGAAATTTACTATTACCGTCCTTTACATCCTGGAATTTGAATTCACCGTTAAAGTATCCAAGTAAATTTGGATGAACGAGAAGATTTAATCCGGCAGATAATGATTTTACTCCCGATACTATTTTCAGATCGAAGAACCCCTTCTGAGCTGAATCTTCGAAGTAATGATAGTTATCGGTACTGGAATAATTTCCCCAGATTGATAATCCGAATACTTTTTCATATTCGTAATTAAGAGAACCTCCCAAATCAAATTTTACTTCACTCATTACATTATCAACTAAACCATTCCTTATATACAAATTTTCACTCAAAAAATTCTGCACTGTAAAATTTTCGGCATGAGGTTTAAAATTCAGATTAACAGATAATCCTTTATCCAGAGCAAATTGTAAAGAACCGAATGGAGAGAAAAAACTATTATTCGAATTACCAGCAATCTCTGCTCCAAGAATTAAGTTCATCTTGCTTGTTGGGGATAGTTTTATAAAACCATCAAGAGAATAAAAATTATAACTCCCCTTTCCGCTCAAATTATTATTAAGGATTTGTTCCTGATATTTACCAATTCCACTGATTGTCATATTACCTAATTTGAAATTTGCATCAGCAGAAAGTGATAAATCTCTTTCTTGCAAATTACTTTCAACAAGCGTTAGAAAATCGGCATTCAATTTAACTCCGAAATTAAAAACCCCGTAATAATTATTTTTTATAGAGAGTGAACCGTTACCCCTGTTGGTTTTTCTTTCGAAGAGAGGATTAACCGAGCCAAAAAATTTATAATTATCCCGCCAATAACTTCCATCCAGTTTGATAATAGTTCCCGCAAGAATATCGGAATCGGTATCAACAAAAATTGTGCTGTTAATATTCACACCAGAAGCATTATATCCAGCATTTGAAATATATTCTTTTGTATTTGTGCCCCAGACTCCGGCAGAAAGAAGAAAATTATCGAATGACTTACTAATTAAAAAATCGCCGACAGGTAACAAGTAACGACCGGCACCAATAAAAAGTCTTCCGGAAAAATAATCGTCCCCGGCAGAAATTGAAGGAACAAGTTTTTTAGGTAGAGAAGAAAGTAATAAAGGTAATTCTTCCGGTGAGTATTGCGGAGTAAAAAACTCTTTTGAAAGAATACTTATCAATTCCGGTTTCTTCTTTTTTGCTGCCTGAACTTCAACGCTTTGCTTTCCGGTAATGACAAAGTCTGGTAGTTCAATACTTTTTTGTTCCTGTTG
>CAZEBL010000031.1:0-9735 GCA_964510325.1 uncultured Melioribacter sp.
GCGATGCAAAAGCACTGGAAAAAATTTCCTCAAACATTTCATCTCACACAATTCAAGAAGCAATCAAATACAGCGAAGTAGTTTTATTCTCAACTCCACCCGAAGCAGCTGTTATAATTTCGAAAAAAACCCCCGAACTAAAAAATAAAATTGTTATTGATGCAACAAATGCTGTTTTCAAAAAACCGGAGCCGTACAAAACAGCTTACGAAGGAATCAAAAAAGAAACCGGCTGTGAAGATGTTGTTAAATGCTTCAACTCAACCGGATTTGAGAATATGGAAAATCCAAAGTATGGTGATGTTGCAATTGATATGTTTGCTGCCGGCTCAAGCGCAAAAGCAAAAGAGATTGCAAAGAAATTATCGCTTGATGCAGGATTTGCAGAGTGTTATGATTTCGGTGGAGAGGATAAAGTCGAACTGCTCGAGCAGTTTGCATTAAGCTGGATAAATCTTGCCATAATGCAAAAGCAGGGTAGAAATATCGCCTTTAAAGTTTTGAAAAGGAAGCTTTGAAAAGATTATATGAATATTGAACTTATTTCCTAAAAGCCGAAAGTAAATAATGATTACTTGTGATAATAACTGTTTTAAGCTATCCAAATTGTTATTAAGATTGCGTCATCACTTATTTCCTGTTTCATTAAATGAGTTTTTATTTTCCTTTTATCGCAACGACTTCCCATATAATCTCACATTCGCTTTCAAATCCAAGATTGAGAATGCTGATAAGAACTTTTGATAAGATGTCTGATGAAAGAAAAAATGCTTTGCTTGCCGCCGCAGAGAAATATTTAAATACTTTTTAAGGGTTATAGATTTTTACTCTTAAATCTGATTACTTCTTTAGAGCGCATCAAGAGATGTTTATTTTTTCATCCGCTTACCTTTTGCCCCAATTCTTAAGAATTGATTTTTTCAATTTCTCTTGAGAAATACCTTAACTTCAATATTGCAAACAAGGAACGAATTAAATATCTGGTTTGTTAATCTTTATATAATTATTTAATAAAATCGAGGAAAAAATGAAAATAAAAATCAACGAAAACGGTCCCATACTAATTGAAGTATCTGAAGCAAAAGTTATAAGAAGCGGAACTGAAGAAACTATCACACAAAAGACAATTGCTCTTTGCAGATGCGGGCAGTCATCCAATAAACCATTTTGCGATGGCGCACATAGAAAATGTGAGTTTAAAGGCGATCTGGTTGAAATGGAAGTTAAATAATTAAGTTATTAATCTAGCCGCGGTTAAGTTACTGCGGCTTTTTATTGATTCTTACTCCTAAACCTGCTCACTTCTTTAGATCGCAGCGAAAGGTGTTTCGTTTTCCTTCCACCGACCCGCTTCCGCCACATTTTAAAGCTTGACGACTTCATTTTCCTTCTCATAATTTCCCGCATTTCATTTTCTTTCAAACCAAACTGAATTTCAATTGCTTCGAAAGGTGTGCGGTCGTCCCATGCCATTTCAATTATCCGGGAGATATCTTCTAAGGAAAAGTTTTTCATTTATATTTCTTTCGGTTCATTACCGGGTTTTGCGTAGGATAATCTTGCAATTCTTTTTGTTTCGTGATAATTATCCAATCCGCTAATTGCAATTGTTTCAGCTTTTTCAATATCAACATACCCGTCATTCGCAACCACTTCATCAGGAGCAATAACCTCAATAACTTCCCCGACAATAAAGATTGTTCCGTTAGATTTCACCTCAAGTTCCTCTAAATACTTCAGTCCGATTTTAATTTTCGATTCTTTTACATAAGGAGCGTTCAATGCTTCGGTAAATTCCGGGGTCAATCCGCACGCATCAAATTCAGAAACATCTTTATCATATCTTGCAGATGTTTGATGAGCTTGCTTAAATATTCCTTTGTTGATTTGATTAAACGTAAAAGAGCCGGTTTCTTTTATATTGCTGTAGGTGTGTCTTTCAACAGAAACTGGGCGCATTAAAAATCCCATCAATGGTGGATTTGCACCGACGTGAATAACCGAACTGAAAATTGCGAGGTTTGTTTTTCCATCACCGGAAATTGTTCCAATAAGATTCCCGCTCTTAAATCCCGAGAGTGAATTAAAAAATGCTGTTCTGTAAAGTTTATCGAACCGGGCAATTTTTTCTTTTGTAATAATCATAAGGTCACCTTTCCAGTTTTATTCCTTCTTTGAATTGCAAAATAAATTTGTATAGCCGCACCTATAATTGCCCCGAGAGTTAATATAGGAACCGATTCTATAAACCAGCCCGGTAAAAACGGGAGATATTCTTCCAGAAATGTATTCGAATATTCTATTCCGCTATTCGCCTCCATTCTTAATGTTCTTTCCCATTCGGTAAAAATACATCCGCCGGTAAAAACAAGAGATATTAACTGAGCGATACTGAAAACAAAAAAAGCGATTGCAAAATAATCCCTTTTGTTAAACTTCTTAAATCTTCCCGTAAAGATTGCTATTCCTCCTGCAACAGTAACACCTACAATTACTGCATGGAAAAGAACCAGAAAATTTGCAATCCATATTTTTATTTCCGGACTCATTGCCGATTCCTTTCTTCTATTGAATAGATTTGATTGTTGATATACCGCCATCTGCTTTAATTACCTGACCGGTTATGAATGCAGATTTTTCTGATAGTAAAAAATTAGCAAGATCTGCAATCTCTACGGCACTGCCGATTCTTTTAAGCGGATGACGTTCTTCCGATCCTTTCAATTTCTGTTCGCTGTTTAAAAGTTTTTCTGCAAGTGGAGTATTTGTTAAAGATGGTGCAATACAATTAACGCGAATGTTTGGTGCAAATTCGGCGGCAAGTGTGCGTGTTAATCCTTCAACAGCTCCCTTTGCTGATGCAATGGATGCGTGATAAGGCATTCCGGTTTGTACTGCAACCGTGCTGAATAAAACTATACTCGACTTCTCTGCTGACTTCATATTCTGAAAGTATCCGTTGATTACTTTAACAGCACCCAGCAAGTTTACTTCAAAATCCTTTTGATAGTCTTCTATCTTTAACGTTCTGAACGGCTTAAGATTTATTGTGCCCGGGCAGTATGCAAGTCCATAAACGGGCGCATCTATTTTTGGAAGCGGCTCTGTGCCGGTTACATCATACCTGAGAAATTCAACATTCTCAAGGTTTTCAAGATTTCTTTTTTCTCTTGATAGAACAATTACGCGATCGCCGTTTTTACTTAATAATTTTGTTAATTCAAGACCAATTCCGGAGGTCCCGCCAATAATTAAGAAAGTTTTCATCTGTTCCCTTTTATTTCATTTTTCAAGATTAATTCTTAACCCGATTAAAAACCGCGGTTCTTTACTTATGTAATTCTCGGAGAACCATCTGATTTTTTTATCCGCTGTTATTTTGCCTGTAATTTCTACTGTTAATGTATTCCCGAAACGATAGAAATCGTCTGTTAAAAATCCTCGCGTTCCAATTTTTTCATCAGTATGATTAAAATAAACTTTCAATTCAGCATATTCTTCAAGCTTTTCATCAAACCATTTAAGGAGGTCCGATTCGAAAGTAATTCCGTAGCTTACTGATTTATTGTTAAGATGAAAAAACGATTCGAGTGTTAACTGAAAATAATTTTTGTCAACAGGATAAATGTCAACCCTGTATTCCCCTCTTATATAATCATCTTTTCCTAATCTTTCATAGGATAGCTCAGCAATGGTATTCTCGCCGAATTTTTTTGAGATCTCCGTTTCGAAATAATTAAGAATAAAATTTCTGTCCAGGAAATTGGGCGTATTAAGATCCGTTAAGCTTCCTCCTACAAATTCAACAATTGCAGAAGAGATGTTGAACTGAAACCTTCCGCCGTCGATCCATCCGTTGCTTCCGAGTCCCGTGCTTGAAACATTTCCTTTAACGGTGGGGATTGACCCGAACTGTAAGCGCGAACTTTCCCACTCTTTCTGAAGATATAATTGCCGAAGGTTAAGATTGAAGCGCCTGTTCTCACCGCTCACACGGAAATCCTTAACATTCTCCCACCGCGAAGTGAAATTACTTCCTGTCGATGTTAGTCCTATCAGATAATAATCGTCAAATAAATTTATTCCGAATGGAATTCTTAAAGATGCCTGGATTCTGTTCTGTTTATCGCCGAAAGAAATATTGTCGTAACGTGCTTCCCAGATCATTTTAATGTCATCGAGCGATTGACCCGGTGTAATTACGTTCAATAAAATTGTTGAAATAATTATATTCAACAGAAAAATATTTTTTCTGATTCCATTCATTTATAAACTGATCCTCATACCAATTCCGGCTCCACCGTTTAACATGCTTTCCAGATGTGGATATAAATTTACCGATGCGTTGTTTTGATGAATGAAATAGAGCGCCACATCAAAAGCGAGTAGAAATCCGCCCTGTAAAAGAAGACTCTTTCCATAACCTCGCAAACGTTCCGGATTTGGCGAGTTCTTCGCGCGTTCTTTCAGATATAATCCTGTAACCATGTATGCAACATCAAGCCCGGCGTTCAGCAAAAGAAAATTCTGCAGTGAGTTATACTCATTCAATATCTGTGTTGCTGTCATCGTATTAGGATCAGAAGCGGCTGCATTAAAATACCCGAACGCAGCTATTCCCAGGTTAACAACATTCCACATAGCATTGAACTGGTGGAAATATTTTGTATCGCCGGATGCTTTATAATTTCCGTAAGCGCCGAGTAGAATATTTCCCACAGCCCAGGAGCCAAGGATAATCATTCCGGTTTTGTTAATATTTGTCCTGTCCCTTTCAAACGTACGGATCTGATCTAGATTCTGTGCTTTAAAAGGCGGAATTAATATCAAAAACAGAATTAAAATTAAATAAAATGGTTTTATTGATCTCATCAGCAACTAGTTCCTTTCTGGTAATAACAATGCTGGGGGCGGGAAAGTTTAGAATTAAAAAGGGGCTTTATTCAAGCCCCTCTTAAAGATTAGTAGGATTTCTTTTTGTCATCTTTCGGTATAAGAACGGTATCGATAATGTGAATTACACCATTAGATGCCTGAACGTCTGCAGTTGTAACAAGTGATTTATTTACATAGACTTTTCCATCTTTCACTTTAATCATTACATCCTGACCGCCAACGGTTTTTGCTTTATCAAGCTTTACAACTTCCTTTGAAGATACATTTCCGCTTACTACGTGGTAGAGAAGAACTTTCTTAAGAGCTTCTTTATCTTTTAATAATCCCTCGAGTGTTCCTTTCGGAAGTTTTGCAAAAGCTTCATCTGTTGGAGCGAAAACTGTAAAGGGACCTTCTCCTTTCAACGTTTCAACCAAACCGGCTTCTGTTAAAGCGGTTGCAAGTGTCTTAAAGCTTCCGGCTTCTACTGCAACTGTAACAATATCCTTTTTTTGTGCGGATAATGATATAGTGAAAAAGAATACAAATACGAATGCCGCAAATAATCTATTTTTCATTTTACTACCCTTTCTTTTTAATGTGGTTTGAAAACGTAACACAGCACTTTATGATTCGGTTCCTTTACATCATAAAAAAGATTTTATTTCTTTTAAGGCTTATAAGTAGAACTTAATCATCCCTATTATGGTTTTAAAAAATAAAAGCCGATGATCGGATTCAGATTTACAGATTTCACACCGGGGGATTCCGGAGCTGGTCAGTTTCAGCAGCTTCTTAATATCTTCCTTCAACTTCTCAACATTACTTCCGGTGATGTTGCCGAGACGCTAAATTATCTTAATCAGCTCGATCAGAAATATAAACTTACAAACGATGATTACGGTGTTGGCGATTTCATTCAGGATCTTAAAGAGAAAGGATATATTAAGGAGAATGAAAATCAGCCCGGCGGTTTTGAAATGTCATCTAAATCCGAGCGCGAAATCCGCCGCCGTTCACTCGAAGAAATTTTCAGCAAACTTAAAAAAGCCGGCAAGGGAAATCATCAAACTCCTTTTACGGGCGAAGGTGATGAAAAAACATCCGACCGGCGCGATTACCAGTTCGGCGATATGCTCGATCAGATTGATGTAACATCATCAATCAAAAATGCTCAGATTAAACACGGCATAAATGAATTCACATTGAATGAAGACGACCTCGAGGTTGAAGAGCGAGATTATAAAGCGGCTTCGTCAACAGTTCTTATGATTGATATTTCCCACTCAATGATTTTATACGGCGAAGACCGGATAACCCCCGCTAAAAAAGTTGCTATGGCTCTATCGGAATTAATCACAACACAATACCCGAAGGACACGCTTGATATTATTGCGTTCGGGGACGATGCATGGCCGATTGAAATTAAAGATCTTCCCTACTTAAAAGTCGGACCGTACCACACCAACACTGTTGCTGGTTTACAGCTTGCTATGGATATTCTGCGCAGGAAGAAGAACAAGAACAAACAGATATTTATGATTACAGATGGCAAACCGACATGTCTTAAGATTGGTATTAAATATTACAAAAATAGTTTCGGACTCGACCGAAAAATTATTAATAAAACCTTAGATCATGCGGCTCAGTGCAAAAAACTTGGAATTACAATAACAACATTTATGATTGCGCGTGATCCGTATCTTCAAAGATTTGTCCGCGAGTTTACAAAAGTTAATCAGGGCAAAGCATATTACAGCAGCTTATCCGGACTTGGTGAATTTGTCTTTGAGGATTTTGTAAGCAACAGAAGAAAAAGAGTTAGATAAGAAAGGAACACAATGATAAAAGATTTTGAAAAAACAAAAACATTCGGTCAGTTAAAGTCATCGGGTTACAAGTCCCTTCCAATAAAAGAAGAGATGAGAAAAAATCTGATCGATATTCTGAAAAACAAAAAGAATCCGTTCGATAATATTATCGGTTATGATGAAACAGTAATACCCGATATTCAAACGGCAATACTTTCCAAGCACAATATTATTCTCCTCGGTCTGCGGGGACAGGCGAAAACAAAAATTGCACGAATGATGATTCATCTGCTCGATGAATATATTCCCGTCGTGGAAGGCTCGGAATTGAACGATGATCCATTTAATCCTTTGTCGCGTTATGCAAAGGATAAATTGAATGAACTTGGCGACGACACACCGGTTACATGGATTCATAAGAATGAACGATACACAGAAAAACTTGCAACGCCCGATGTAACAATTGCCGACCTTATCGGCGATGTTGACCCGATAAAAGCGGCTTCACTAAAGCTTCACTATTCTGATGAGCGTGTAATTCACTTCGGATTAATTCCACGCTCGCACAGAGGAATATTTGTTATTAACGAGCTGCCGGATCTCCAGGCGCGTATTCAGGTTGCGCTGTTCAATATTCTTCAGGAAAAAGATGTTCAGATACGGGGATTCAAAATTCGTCTTCCGCTCGATGTTCAGTTTGTATTCACTGCAAATCCGGAAGATTACACCAACCGCGGTTCAATTGTTACTCCGCTTAAAGACCGCATCGATTCGCAAATACTTACTCATTATCCCAAAACAATTTCGATCTCTAAAAAAATTACAGAACAGGAAGCACGCTTAGCACCCGAACAAACTCAGAAAGTAAAAGCATCTGAGCTTATCAAAAACCTGATTGAGCAGATTGCATTCGAAGCACGCGATAGTGAATTCGTTGATTCGAAGAGCGGAGTTTCTGCACGTTTAACAATCTCTGCTTACGAAAATATTGTAAGCTATGCAGAACGAAGAACATTGATTAATAATGAAAAGTCTACAAACATCCGCATCTCAGACATGATTGGAGTTATTCCATCAATAACAGGAAAGGTTGAACTCGTTTACGAAGGTGAGCAGGAAGGTCCTGTTAAGGTTGCGAATATTCTTATTGGCAAAGCAATTAAAACACAATTTGCACATTATTTCCCCAGTCCGGATAAAGTGAAAAAGAAGAGCGAGTCTAATCCCTATCAGGAAATTGTTGCATGGTTCTCTAAAGGAAACCACGTTGATCTTCTGAATAATCTTACCGGCGCTGATTATAAAAAAGTATTGATGTCTATTCCCGGATTGAAAGAGCTGATCAATAAGTTTCATCCTGATGAAAGCGAAGAGAATAAATTATTGCTGATGGAATTTGCTCTTCATGGTTTATCGGAATATTCGATGTTGAGCAAATATCATATCGATTTCGGATTGCAGTTTAAGGATATGTTAAGCAGCATGTTCTCGCGGTCGGAACCGGATGAATATAGTGAAGAGGAGGATTACAGGTAATTACTCCGTTTCAACTTTTTTTGTGCGGGTCCGTTTATAAACCTTACCTGATTCCTTTACCTTTGGCAACTGCTTTGGTAAAGGAATTCTAATTTTTGGTTTTTTAGGTTTCTTCTTTTTCATTTTATCTATCGATCTCTGCCGTTAAATTGTTTAAAAAATTTTGAAATGGCAATCGTCCCGAAATATTTACTTTGATTCTCTCATATCCTTCGTTTAATTTTTGATCGAATCAAAAAACAGTAATGTTGTTCAGTCTGACTAAGCGCGTTGAGTAAGTCTAAAAAGTAATTATTCAGAATGAAAATATAGCACTGTCACTCTGAACGAAGTGAAGAGTCTAAAACAAAATCTAGATTCTTCGTCCCGCTTTGCGGGACTCAGAACGACAAAGAGAACGCGACGGTCATTCTGAACGAAGTGAAGAATCTAAATAAGAATTGAATCTAAGAATACTTTATTTCTATTCGATGAAAAAACATTTTTTGTTCTGTTCTACATTTCTTTTTTCTCTCCTGATTTTAACTTCATGCGGATCGGAACCGGAAGAACCTGCATACCGTAGCTACAAGTGGGAGATGTCCAATCTTTCTGCTGAAGGATTTAATGCCGAGTTAATCAATAGCGGATTTAATGAAGCCGCTAATACCGGCTATATTTATTCGATTGTAATCGTTCGCAACAGAAAGATTGCTGCCGAAAAATATTTTCAGGGAAGAACCCCGTCAAGCTATCAAACGGTAAGATCGGTATCAAAAAGTTTTTTGTCTGCTCTTTATGGAATTGCAATTGAAAAAGGAATTATAAGTCTGGACAGAAAGCTTGTAGATTTTTTCCCCGAGTACAAACAATACATTACTGATCAGCGCGTTAACAATGTAACGATCGATCACCTGATTAAAATGAGAGCGGGATTCAAAGGCGATCAGGAATTTTATTTTACATTCACAAACAGCAGCGATTGGGTTAAAACAATTTTGAGTTCACAGTTAAGTTTTGACCCTGGATCGCGGATGCAGTATTCAACGGCGGGGACACATCTGTTATCTGCACTGCTTACAAGAGCATGCGGCAAAAGTACACTCGATTTTGCAAAAGAGAATTTTTTTGAACCATGCGGAATTGATGTTCGCAACTGGCTTAAGGACCCACAAGGAAATTATTTCGGCGGAAATGATATCTATCTTACAACGCGTGACATGGCAGTTCTCGGGTTAATCTATTTAAATAATGGAAAGCTCGATGGAAAACAGATTGTTCCTGTTGATTGGGTGAGTAAATCTCTGATTACATATTCCGGGTCTTCGACAATTCCCTGGGGCAATCTTAATAAAGTTGGTTACGGTTATTTGTGGTGGCTTGGCGAAGTAAACGGGTATAAAATATTTTCTGCAATTGGATTTGGCGGACAGTTTGTGTTCTGTGTCCCATCGCTTAATATGATTATTGCAACACAATCATTTCCCAATGGCAGCTGGACCTCAGCAGACGAACAGGAGCGCGGTGTAATGAA
>CAZEBL010000031.1:9745-17163 GCA_964510325.1 uncultured Melioribacter sp.
TTTTACCCGCTGCATTATGACATGGGTATGTCATACCGGACTCAATCCGGCATCTAATAGTTACTACAATTACATTATACTCAGATTCTGATTTACAGAAGAATCTCAGTATGTACATTCAGAAATAAGATTCTTCGCTTCGCTCAGAATGACACTACGATTGTCATGCCGGACTTGATCCGGCATCTAATTATTACTACAATCTCATTATGTGTAGATTCTGATTGTCAACTGCCTTCGGCAGTCAGGATCAGAATGACGTGTTCTCTTACTCTGTCATTCTGAAGGAATACCAACGCAGTCGGTATGACTGAAGAATCTAATGGCTATAAATTTTTTTAGAATGACGTATGCTTTTATTTTGTCATTCTGAGGATCCCGACAAAGCCGGGAGACGAAGAATCTAGAACAGATTTATTCCTGATTATTTTTTAAAGAAGATTCTTCACCTCGCTGCGCGCTCGGTTCAGAATGACACCGCACATGTCATTCCAACGAATGCCGGCACATAGTCGTTACATCAGTTCCATTATTCTCAGATTTTGCACTAAATTCAGAATGGGATTTTACAATTGACTAAGTGGATGCAAGATAATCTTTACTTCAAATAAACCATTTTTCGGACTTTGAAAAAATTATTAGCAGAAATCGTATAGAAATAAATTCCGCCGGATAATTTTCCCGTATTCAGGGTAATTGAATATTTACCGGCAGAGTGTTCGCCACTAACAATCGTATCAACTTTTTTCCCTAAAATATCATATAACTCTATCTTTATATTTGAATAAAAAGGTATTCCATATTCTATAATTGTTGAGGAGTTAAATGGGTTTGGATAGTTCTGGCTAAGATATATTTTATCGGGAATCTCGCTTCCCCTTTGTCGGTGGGATTTAGTTCCGTATTCCGTACCATTAACTTTTGCATAAAGAATCTCTGCCAAATATTCTATTATGTACATTTTATCAATATAAAATCTCTTTATCTCTCCGATTCCTTGAGCAAACTCCCACTCCGTTTCTTCATAGGAGCTCGTACATCCTTGCCGGATATATCTGGTCCGATAATTATTATCAAACAAAAATTTGATGGTATCTTCAGAAACTACATGGCACTTCCAACTATCAACATGATCTCCTTTTCTGGCCATAAGACTATCAATTTGAATTTCATCCGGAATGCTATATGAACAGATGTTCCCATTTGATGAATCGACCCTTATAAAGCCGGAACCATAAGCGATTCCCATCTTTCTTTCATCTTTCATTTTATAATATTTTTTTCCGTTTGGCATTAATGTGTCGGATACTACCTCAACAAATCCAATCCAGTTTTCAATTTTTGTTCCGCCATATTGTGTTTTGGTAATTTTATATTGCCAGTAATTTCCAATCTGCAAAGGAAAAAATTTAAGCGCTTCTTGAAGTTCATTAGTTTGGGATAGTGTAACTAATGATGAAAAAAGTATTAATAAAAAAATTTTTTTCATTTGTTATAGACCCCCAAGATTCTATTCTACTTAGCGAGGACCTGACGGACCCTCTTTAAATCTTTAACTGTGAAAATCCGTATAGTCCGTTTAATCCGCGTTCCATTTTTTAATTTCACTCCGAGCATCTTTCCTATGTTTCTGTCGAAAAAGATTCATTTCTAATATAGTAAATTCCACTTATTGTATTATTGAGTTATTAATAATCCGAATTGGTGAAGCGGTTGAATTCAAAAATTATCACCATGCTCGACATTAATTACTACATTACCCTTCTTGTGACCTTTATCCACATACCTGTGCGCTTCAACAATTTCTTCAAGCGTATAACGTCTGTCTATAACTGTTTTCAGCTTCCCCGCATCGCAGAGATCTTTTAATGCGTAAAGATCATTCGATTTCAATTTGATATTCCCCGATGCAGTGAGAACGTTTATATAGACTCCCGATTGGGAGAGAGCTTTCTTCCGTTTTGAACGTTCTATCTTTCCTACAGCATCGTAAATTACATCGTATATCTCACCGCTTTCTGTAAAGTCCTGTTTGGTATAGTCGATTACTTTATCGGCACCGAGGGATTTTACCCATTCCATATTCGGCGTGCTGCATACAGCAGTAACTTCCGCACCATAGTTTTTTGCAATCTGAATTGCATAGGTACCAACACTACCCGAAGCGCCGTAGATCAATACTTTGTCCCCTTTACGTATGTTCCCTCTTCTTAAGTGAATCAGGGCGGTTATTCCGCCATTGGAAACCGGGGCGGCTTCTTCGTGAGTCATGTTAGCAGGTTTGATTGCAAGTATTCCATTCTCCGGTATGCAGCAATACTGCGCATAAGTCCCGAATCTGAATTCAGTTGATGCAAAAACCGGATCGCCAACTTTGAAACGTGTTACATCTTTTCCTATTGCTTCAACTTCTCCTGAGAGTTCCATCCCTAATATTTTTTTCCGTGGTTTTCTAAAACCGAGAATTAACCGCATTACCGGTTTGAAAAAGAAATCTTTAACGGGACCCATCCCGGGTTCAAAACGGCGGATCTTTGTATCGCCGATGTGTGCTGTTGTTGCTAAAGTTTTTACAAGTACTTCGTTCGGTTTGGGTGTCGGCTTTTCAACTTCTACAATCTTAAGAACTTCCGGCGGACCGTACTTTGTACAGACGACAGCTTTCATAAATCTCCATATATTAATTTGGGCTGATGGTTAGACGGATTGAACTGGAAGAGTGTTTGATAGTTGAAATAACAATGTTGTTTTTAAATCGCCACCAGGTATAGCATTGCAACTACGACAAACCAACGCAGATAATTATTTATAAATTCATTTATTTAATTACATTCAAAGAGCAACTAACTTTTATAACTAATGCCAATAACTTGTCAAATGCCGCAATCGTTAAAGCAGTCACTATGATTAGTGGGTTATGACATATTATTTTGAATTTTGCTTAATAATGAAATCCCTAAAATCAATCTGCTGTTGCGAATAAAGTATCTCCTTTAAATAATCAATCGGAACTACTTTTGAGATACCAGTATTTTCTATTAATTGCACAGCATTTGCTAAATCATCATCGGTTTTAATTTGTTGCATTCTCAATGGACTAGGTACAAATTCTGAAACAACACCCAACAAAGCAATACGCCATCCAGCAATTAGTGCACCTGTTTCTGTACGTTCTAATAATACATACGCTGGGCCTCCACTATTTCCTCCAAATGCTGGGCAGTCTAAAAAATATGCTTTCTGTAATCCACCTGGCAATCTTAAATCATATTGGGGGAGCGCTGATATTGTCCCAAAACGCGAGAGGACCATATTCTTTTCATCTTTATTAAAAAGATAGGGTACGAGCCCAACAGTAAAGACTTGGTCACCAGCTGTAACTTTATATTTATTAACAAAAGAAGTATCACAGAAATAGTCTTTAGTTGTATCTGCAACTAAAAACAAACCTACATCCAATTCGTTTATTTTATCCCAAATAGCAAGGGGAGCTGCGGCAATATCTACTGCAGGATTTTTATGTTCAATCCATCTTTTACCATTAAAATATTGAGTTTGAAAAGTAACTGTAACAGCCCCGGAACCATCTTTTTTGTTAAATCTAACATTAAGAGGTTTAGTTGTGTCTGATAATATTGGTTCCAATACGTGTTTTGCTGAAACCAAATAAATAAATTGCTTTCCACTTTGTTCAATTCCTAATTAAAATCCAGAACCTATTGGTTTATTATCAACCATAATAAAAACAACTGAATTGATTACCCAATTAGGGATTGTGAATGTGCCGGCGAATAAACAACAGAAAAGGACTAAAGCTGAAAATATTTGTATTAACTTTTTCATTTTATTCCTCATCTTTATTGCCTTATAAATTATATTAATGCTAATTGACCCCGATAACCATTTTGCATACTCTCATGATTTATTTTTCTCATAACACTAAATAGACCTACAATTAATTATATGATACTTTTCTGTAAAAATCTATTTTCCGTTCTATCTTAGTTTCAAAGAAGTCTGAATGTAATGATGAGCAATAAATGGTGATATGAGAAGAAATTCCACATGTAAGTCGGTACGCAGAAGAAGTGTAAGGCATTAAGAACCCCTCTGAATGCTGGGGTAAATTAAAACTTAAGCACTTAAAAAACAATAGGCGCGTTCGGGGTGCGGGGTTCTTGGTTAATGTAAAAAATATTAGTATGCGTTTGCTTGGTTGATTGGATGCATGATTGATGGATAAATGATGCTTGTTACTCGTTACCTGCCACACATAGCCAATTGCTGATCTCTCTTCACAGCCTTTTTTAAAGAAGAACCGGAGAGCATAATAAGAACGCCCTCCGGTGATTCCAGAAATAGCAAGTGTCCAGATAGATTTCTGCGTCACATCTCTTCTATTTAGATAATGGACGGCAAATGATTCTTAAAAAAATCTAATTGTTCTTAATCCACTTTTCCCAAAGATAATTTACAGACATATAGTAGAGGAAACCGTAAAAGAACAGATCTTTGAGAAGATTATAATAATCTTTTTCAGAAATTCTGTTTTTTAACAATCCAATATTTCTTTTTAGATTCCTTACAAAATCATAACTCGTCTGTAATAAAAAGAGAATTAAGAAAAATGAGAAGAGAGCTGAAATAAATATTTTCATTAAAATTTCTCCCTAACCAAAGCCAAATTAGAAAGCGCGATTATTAATTAATATTTATTCAGGAAGAATTTATTATCAACTCGTTCTCAACATATCAAGCAGACAGATTCAAAATACTGCATTAAACTTGTTGCCGTCTAAAACCAACAGAAAATTAAACAGCTATTATCAGTACATGAATCCAATACTCAACCCGGCCCATAGTTGATTTCTGACAATGCTTTTATTGAAAATCGGTGTAAATGATATTTTATAAATCATTTTACTATTCTCCGGAATAAATTTATATCCAAACGTTAGCGTGGCATATATTCTATCTCTATCAAGAATATCTGCATATCCAACACCAAATTCTATAGCATGATTATTAAATATGTAAAATGAGTAATCAATCATCATCAACAGATTAATGTTAATTGAAATACTGTTGCCGTAAGTATGCGAAGACTCTCCACGAGGTACAATTGACAGACCAATTCTCGGGCTAAAATTCTGAAGTATAATTTTTTCATAATTAATAGAGTAATATTAGTTGTTGCCGGCGATCTCTAGATAAATTGAATTTGTCTTAATATTATTTTCTTGTCCCGCGACCACTGATAAATCAATAATTAATAAAATAAAAGAGATCATTGTTATGGATTGAAATTTCATCTTGTACCCACAAAATCAATGGTTCGGTTTGAAAGAATTCTTATAAATTTTATTTATGGCAAAGTAATAGAAGGGCAAAAGGAACCTAAATAACAAACATTTAAATTGCAAGAAGAAAATGGGCGGTCAATTATGATCTTTAATTTATTTCCTTCCTTTATAATATTTCTAGAGGATGTGTCCGTGCCCCTACACTATTATGCGGGTAAAATATCACTTTAACGCCAATAACAAAATTTTATCACTTCTTTTGCACATCTAATAAATTAAATTTGCCACGGTTATTTACAGGGAAAAAATGAAATATATATATAGACTTACAATTCTATTACTTGGACTTTTTTTAATAAACTGCTCGCAAAAGACCGAGCCCACATCACCCGGTCATCAGGGCTTAATACTAAGCCGCAATTTCGATTCGGTTACGGTTCATCTCAATTACGGAGAAGAGATTCTAATCAACAATTATGCAGAATTAAAGTTCGAGGGCGTTGCTAGCGATTCACGATGCCCGATTGATGCAAATTGCGTGTGGGCGGGGAACGGCGAAGTTAAAATTTCTGTAATCGAACAACGCCGGAAAAATATTTTTACGCTCAATACACTTCTCGAACCTCGCAAGTTCACATTCGACGATTTTACCGTTGAGCTGAAAGTTTTGAATCCATTACCTCGTTCCAACAGACAAATTAAACCTGACGAGTATAACATTGATCTTATTATAAAACCCGCAGCAAGCATGAGCGACGGAAGTTCATCAATCAAACTTATTGAAGGCAGCAATGCAGATCTTATTAAACGGGATCAGCTTAATGTTAATTCCGTATCGCTTAATAAAGATGAAATTAAATTCAATGTTTCGTATTCCGGTGGATGCAAGGAACATATTGTAGAGCTTTATGCATTTAAGGAGATTCAAAAATCGAATCCCGCACAGGTAACGTTACTGCTTTCACATAACAGTAATGATGATATGTGTGAGGCGTATCTTTCAAAAACGGTTTCGTTTAATCTTTCCAATCTTAAAAATCATCTTAAAACCACATTCAACATCAGCGATAAAGTACTTTTGATTATTCACGATCCATCGGGACGACCACTCCGCAATCCGGTGATAGAGTACCCTCTTTAATAGAACGCGGATTACACAGATTGAACGGATTACCGCAGATTAAAAACTATCCGCGTAAATCTGCGAAATTTGCGTCATCAGCGTTCTATTAGCTTGTATATTATTGATCAGAATGAAAATCTCACTAGCTTTATCTTCTTTCCATCTGCAAGGTGTTGACGCTCATACTTGGTAAGAATTTTTTCTTCATCGGTTAGTTTATCGCCGCTATAGAGATCGCTACTTTCTTTAATTAGTTTTAGTCCGAGCTCATCAATAACTTTTAAGGTGTAATTGTAGAGAGTGTCGTCATCGGTTTTTAGACTTACAACTCCCCCGCTCTTAAGAATTCTCTTATAGATTTCCAGGAACCTCGGATGAGTAAGCCGCTTTTTCATACTGCTGCGGCGCGGATAAGGATCGGGGAATGTAATCCATATTTCATCAACGCTGCCGGAGGCAAAGATCTCTCCAAGTAGTTCTGCATAGCCAATAAGAAAACCGGCGTTTGTAATTTTAATTTCATTCGAGTGTTTCGCACCGTTATAAATACGGGACGGTTTTCTATCAACACCAATAAATCTTTGATGTGGATGGAGCTGGGCGAGGTTAATTGTATAATCACCCTGTCCGCATCCAAGTTCTAATGTAAATCCTGATTTATGCCCGAAGTAGCTGCATACATTCTGAAATACATTTTCGTCCTTGTAACTAAATACATTACCGAAATTTTTTACTTCGGCAATCTTAATATGTTTTTTGCGCGGCATCTAAATTTATTTTTTTGCGTGTGGAAGATACAAATATTTTACTTCCGGTGATGCTTTTGTAAATGGAAACAAATCAGACTTTATTATTCAATCGGGTTATTAAGCATCTGTCATTCTGAGCGAAGCGAAGAATCTTGTTTATGGATGTACATGCTGAGATTCTTCAGTCATACCGACTGTGTCGGTATTCCTTCAGAATGACAAGTGAAAGCAAGCTGTCATTCT
>CAZEBL010000032.1:0-16855 GCA_964510325.1 uncultured Melioribacter sp.
GTTTATTATTAGAATCTGGTACCAGCATAGATCATTTTTACTATTGTCCGTTTCATCCTGATTTTAATTCCGATGAAGATTCAAAATGTAGGAAACCATCTCCTTATATGATTGTAAAAGCTTCAATAGATTTGAATATTGATCTAAGCAAGTCATATATGATTGGAGATAAGAACATTGATATATTATGCGGAATAAATGCCGGTGTTAAATCAATCTTAGTTAATTATAGCGGTGAAAATACAGAAATTAATGTCTTGCATAATCTTGGGAAAAAGCCCAATTTTGTAGCCGCTAATTTCATTGAAGCTTGCGATTTTATTGTTAAAGATTTTTTGGAGGAACGCAGTTGAATAGATTTTTAAAGTTGTCTTTTATTCCTTTGCTTATTTTGATTTTTTCCAGTTGTAACGACGAACCAACATCGGTTGGTTATAATTTATTACCCGAGGATGGTAAAATTCAATTTAAACAGCTCGATTCAAAAGATACACCAATAAGCCAATCTTCTTCAACTTTCGAAGCCAAACTCAACCTTGGAACTTCACCTTACATTATATTAGGGAAAAATGCTAATCTGGAGTCTGTTGTACTTATGCAATTTTCACCTGCGTTTGCTGACTCGATGGTAATTTATTATAAATCTAATAAGGTAAAAATAAAGAAGGCATGGATGGAAATGAGGCGAGCTTATAAGCTTGGCGATGAAACTCAGAATTTCGACTTTACTTTACATCAAATAAGAAAGAACTGGACTTCAACCGGATTCGATAAAGACAGTCTTGTTCTGCTTACATACGATTCAAAAAATGTTGCTTCTTCAAAAGTTCTTGCAGATACTTTATTGAAATTTGATATTGAGCCAGAAGTAATTGAACAGTGGCTTAAGTATAGAGTTGATACTCTTTCAGCGCCAAAAAATTATGGATTATTAATGAAACCTACCGCCAATACTCAAAGATTTATTGGCTTTATTGCATTTGGTGAAACTATTACTTCGGATTTGCCTACATTAAAAATTCAATACGAACAGAATTCCAAAGTTGATTCGCTCTACTCAACTCCTTATATGGATGTTCATGTAGTTACAGGTTCGTTTCCTAAACAACCAGATTATATCTATCTGCAAGGCGGATTAACTAATCGAGGATTTTTATCATTCAATATCTCTTCTCTTCCGAAAGATATAATCATTAATAGTGCAAAGCTTGAGCTTACTATTGATACTCTTAAATCTATAAACGGACAACCATTATCAGACTCAATAGATGTCAGAGCACTAAAAGATAGTGTAAGCAAAGCATTGTCAGGTGATAGTCTAATTGTTTCTGTTCTTAAGAGAAATAAAAATATTTATTCCGGCGAAATTACATGGCTTATTCAAAAATGGATTTCTTCAACTGAACCAAATATAAATCAAGGTATGATGTTATCTTTAACAGATGAACAAAGATCTTTAGCAAAACTCGCCATTTATGGAAGTAATGCTGCCGAAGTAATTAATAGACCAAGACTTAAAATTGTTTACATACAAAAGAAATAACTAATGAAAATAAAACAGATCATTGTATTCTTGCTAGTTTTATTGCCGGTACAGGTTTTACCTTCAGGCGGTTCAATTTATTCACGATTCGGATTAGGTGACTACTATTTTTCATTTTCTGCAAGAAGGCTAGCATTAGGAGAATTAGGAATCGCAACAAGTGATATCGATTACCTAAATTATCTTAACCCCGCCAGCTGGAATAAGATGAGACTTTCTAGATTTGAAACGGGGATAATAACACATGGAAATGGAATCTCTTCAAATAATTCTTCAGTGTTTCATGTTCAAACAATTTTTTCTGGTATGATGTTCGGATTTCCTATTGATAGAGAATTAGGATTTAGTTTTGCTGCCGGTATTGTTCCTTATTCAAATGTTAATTATGATGTTTCTTATGATGATACTGATCCCATTGGTGGTTCTTTTTTAGCCGAATATAAAGGTGACGGGGGCATATCGAAAGCATTTCTTGGATTCTCTTTTAGACTTCCGCTCGAATTTGCTATTGGAGCTTCATTGGATTATTATAATGGCAAAATTGAACATCTTTCTTCAGTTGGTTTCGGACCAGAATCAGAATTAATAAGTGCATCCTTCTCACGTAATTATAGCTATAACGGATTAGGATTTACAATGGGAATAATTTCACCTAATTTAGCACAGTTATTCGGTTCAGAAGCAGTTAAGGATCTTAGGTTAGGAGTTGTCTATTCTACAAAATCGATAATGAATACCGATACTACAAATGTATCATCAACATTATTAGGTGATATAGAAACTTCCACTGGTTCTTTGAATACAAATTTACCGGCAAGATTTGGAGCGGGACTATCATTATCCCTTAGCAATGGATTAAACGTTACTGCAGATTATTTATTCCAACAAACAAGTAAATTTGATATTGGCGGAAGAACACTTAATGTAATGAGAGACTTAACAAAATACAGTTTGGGAGTTGAATACAGAAACCCAGAATCCAGATCACAATCTTTCTGGGAACAGGTGATGTTAAGAGGTGGTTTAAGCTTTGAGCAGACTCAATATACAATAAATAGAAAGGGTATTGATCAAATCTCATTATATACTGGTTTTTCGATGCCAATCGGTTTTGATAATACTCTTGATTTAGGATTCCAGTTTGGGAAAAGAGGTACAAAAGAAAATAATTTATTGAGTGAAAATTTTTATAAATTTTCCATAACTTTGAGCATCGGAGAGCTTTGGTTTATCCAAACAGAAAGATAATTAATAGAAGGAATAATACATTGAAAAGAAAATTTTTATCATTCGCATTGATACTTGGATTTGCTTCAAGCATTGTTGTTAAAGCACAAAATGATCAAGCTACTTTCAGCTTGTTTAATGAATACCATAAGAACAAGGATTTTGTAACCGCAATTGATTATGGCTGGAAATTAATTAATTCAGATCCTACACCCTGGTTGCGTTACAAAATATTTCCTAAAATGGAAGATATTCTATGGTATATGCATGATAGTATGAAAGTATCTGAAAGTGAAATAAAAATGCTTAATGATACTATAATTTATTTTTATAATCGTGCAATTAAATATGAACCTAAAAATGAAAGTCATTACACAATTAGAAAAGCTTATGTAATGGAGACCTGGCTTAAAGCTAACCCAGATGAAACCATAAAAACTTATGAATATGCCTTATCACTCGATCCAAATATTGATAACTTTTACAAAGACCGTTTAGGTATGCTTTACATTGCAAATGCAAACGATAATAATGACTACAAATTAAAAGCACTTGACCTTTATTCAAAACTGGCAGAAATCGACCCTGATAATCCTGTCTGGAATCAAAAGCTAGAAGGTATTGCAGAAGATATTACTGAATTAGTAAGCATTACAAAAAAATCGTGGGAATTTGATAAAGATAACCTTGAAAAAGCTTGGAAGTATGCTTCTACATGTTTAAGAGCCCAGGATTATGAACAAGCTAAAATTCCACTTGAGTTTTTAACATCAAAAGCTCCTGAAGTGATTAATTACTGGAAACAACTTGCAAGTGTTTATGAAAAACTTGATATGAATGATAAAGCAATTTCAGCTTATAAGAAATTGATCGACTTACAGCCCGATAACAGGGATAATTATGTTAACCTTGCTCTTATATATAAAAGATTGGAACAATTATCTGTATCGAGAACATATTTACAGAGAGCTATGAAAGCGGATCCTAATTGGGATTACCCTATTTTCATCGAAGCACAATTATATGAACAGGCTGCCCGACTCTGCGATTTTGATTTCATGGCAAAATGTGTTTATTTACTTGCAGTTAATACTTACCGTAAAGCTGCTTCCATGGGTGGACAATTTTCTTCTACTTCAGCAGAAAGAGTTAAAGCTCTTCAAAATTCAATACCTATGAAAGAAGATTATTTCTTTAGAAAATTGAAATCGGGTGATACTGTAAAAATTGAAGGTCCTTGTTATTCATGGATTGATAGAAGTGTAACTGTTCCTTAATAAATTGTTCAATAAAATTTTCAGGTTCTTATGTTTAATTACCTTTCTGTAGATGGCGAAGTTTTAAATGTTGCTAAACTAGAATTAGACCGACAGGAAACTCACCTCGAATTAATCGCATCAGAAAATTTTGTAAGTCCGGCTGTTCTTCAAGCAGCCGGTTCTGTTTTAACCAATAAATACGCCGAAGGTTATCCGGGCAAAAGATATTATGGCGGATGCGAATTTGTTGATATGGCAGAGGATATTGCTCGCGATAGATTGAAAAAACTTTTTGGAGCCGAATATGTGAATGTTCAACCGCACAGCGGTTCACAAGCTAATATGGCTGTTTATATGGCTCTTCTTAAACCCGGCGATACAATTCTTGGTCTTAGCCTAGATCATGGCGGACATCTTACCCACGGTTCACTGGTTAATTTTTCAGGACAGATTTATAAAGCTGTTCCATATACATTAAACCGGGATACAAAATTATTAGACTATAATTTAATTGAAGATCTTGCAAAGAAAGAAAAACCAAAACTTATTGTTATGGGCGCAAGTGCTTACTCTCGGGATTGGGATTATGCAAAATTTAGAGAGATAGCAGATAAGGTTGGTGCATTATTGATGTGCGATATGGCGCATCCGGCCGGACTTATTGCAAAAGGATTATTAAACAATCCACTTCCTTATTGCGACGTTGTTACATCTACCACCCATAAAACACTTCGCGGTCCACGTGGCGGAGTTATTCTTGTTGGTAAGGATAAAGAAAACCCAATGGGCATCAAGACAATTAAAGGTGATAGGCTTAAATTAATGTCGGAAGTTTTTGACGGAATGGTAATGCCCGGAATTCAAGGTGGACCTTTAATGCATATTATAATGGCAAAAGCTGTTGCATTTGGCGAAGCGCTTCAGGATTCTTTTGCTGATTATACAAAACAGATTATTAAAAATGCTAAAACTTTAGCTACTGAATTAATAAATTATGGATATGAAATTGTCTCCGGCGGCACGGATAATCATTTGATGTTAGTTGACCTAACAAAGAAAGAATTAAGTGGTAAAAAAATTGAAAATGCTCTTGGGGTTGCTGGTATAACTGTTAATAAAAACATGATACCCTTTGATACTAAGAGTCCATTTGTTACTAGTGGAATTAGAATTGGTACTCCTGCAGTTACAACTCGTGGTATGAAAGAAAATGAAATGAAATTGATTGCTCAATTTATTGACAGAGCAATTAAAAATTCTGAAAATGAATCTGAACTTAAGGAAGTTAAAAAAGAAGTTGGATCACTTTGCTCAAAGTTTCCTCTTTATCCTCAACTATTAAATAGTTAAGTGGGTGTTGTGAGTAAAAAGGAAAAATTGCAATCCTCAAATTCCGCTGAAAGTGAAGTTGAAATGTCATTTCTCGAACACCTTGAAGAATTAAGGTGGAGAATTATTTATGCATTAATTGGGATAGTAATCGGTTCAATAATTGCATGGATATTCATCGATTTTTTCATCAATCAAATTTTATTACTTCCCGCTAAACAGTCTAATTTCAAGTTACAAAATCTGCGTCCATTCGGGCAGCTTTTTCTGTTCTTCGAAGTCGCATTAATAATTGGGTTGATACTTAGTTTCCCAAATGTGGTTTACCAAATTTGGAAATTTATTTCTCCCGCACTTCGTGAAAATGAAAAAAAATATATTTCTGCCATCGTTATATTTACAACTATTTGTTTTTTGGCTGGGGTTCTGTTTGCATACTTTGTTATGCTTCCGCTTACATTAAAATTTGCTGCTCAATTCGGTTCACCGGAAATAGCGAATAATTTTTCTATTGATGAATATTTCTCAATTATTCTAAGTGTAATTATTGGCGCGGGATTAGTTTTTGAATTACCGATGCTGTCGTTTTTCTTATCCAAGATTGGAATACTCACACCCAAAATCATGCGTAAATATAGACGCCATTCAATTGTTGTAATATTAATTCTCGCTGCACTATTAACCCCGGGTACAGATCCGGTTTCCCAAATACTATTAGCCATTCCATTGGTTTTCTTATACGAAATAAGTATTTTAGTTTCAAAAATATTTCAAAAGAAAGATTGAAAATAAATTCACTCTCCGAAATTACTCATCTGATTCAAAATGAATTGGACCAGTTTAATGTCTTATTCAAACAGTCTCTTAAATCGAAAGTTGGATTACTCGATTTAGTAACCCGTTATATTCTTAAACAAAAAGGGAAGAAAGTAAGACCGGTTCTTGTACTTCTTTCCAGTAAACTTGCCGGTGAAGTTAATGAAAGGTCCTATAGAGGTGCCAGTTTAGTTGAATTGCTTCATACTGCTACACTGGTTCATGATGATGTTGTTGATAATGCTGAGACACGAAGAAGTTTTCCATCCATTAATGCTGTCTGGAAAAATAAGGTTGCAGTATTAATGGGTGATTATCTGCTTGCACGTGGATTAATGCTTGCAGTTGAAGGGAACGATTTTGACTTTCTAAAAGTAATTACAAATACGGTTAAAAGAATGTCTGAAGGAGAGCTACTTCAAATTAGCAAGACAAGAAAGCTGGATAATGATGAAGAAACTTACTTCAGAATTATTTCAGATAAAACGGCTTCGTTATTAACTACATGTTGCGAAATTGGTGCAAGAGCTTCGACAACTGATGAAAATAAAATTCTAGCCTTAAAGAATTACGGTGAAAATCTTGGAATTGCTTTCCAGATACGGGACGATATTCTTGATTATATTGGCACTACTAAATTATTCGGCAAACCACTTGGCGGGGACATAAGAGAGAAGAAGCTTACACTCCCATTAATTTACGCTCTCAAAAATTCATCTTCGGACGACTCAAAGCATATAATTAAGCTTATTAAGAATGGCGGTAGAAAACTTGATGTAAAAGATGTAATTGAATATGTTAAAAAGAGCGGTGGTATTGATTATGCTGAAAGAGTTTCAAGAGAATATGCACAAAAAGCTATTGACAGTTTAGCTATATTTGAAAAGTCTGATATCAGGGCTGCACTCGAATCTCTTGTTCAATTTGTTGTTGATCGTAATACTTAATTAATATCTAAGGGTCTTAAACAATTTTTTAAAAAGGAATTTTTATTAAGAAAAACTTTTTGTTTTTTGATCCCATTTCTTATTTTAGCTCGTAGAATTTTCTAAAAATTCTACAGCATGTCTTAATTAATAAATTCTAACAAATCTGGTTTTAAACTCTTTCGAAAAAAATGCGAAGAGTTTAATTACTTACGAAGGGACTTTATTATAGGGCTTAAATGAAAAAGACTGTTCTTGATTATGCATTAAAAATCCGCCTACCATTAACACTATTTGTAATAGCAACAACATTTGTATTGACATATTACATTTCAAGACCGGAGAGAGACGGTATAGGATATACACCCGAACAACCGATTAAATTTTCTCATAAACTTCATGCCGGTGCTATGGCTATTTATTGCCAATATTGCCATACTGAAGTTGGTAAAGGGAGGCATGCAACTATTCCCTCTGTAAATGTATGTATGAATTGCCATTCAGTTGCACGAAAAGATAAACCAGAAATTGTTAAGCTCACCCGGTATTATGAAGAAGGCAAACCAATCCCATGGAAGAGAATTCACAAAATTCCCGACTATGCTTATTTCAACCATAGTGTTCATGTTAATAGGGGTATAGATTGTACAAGTTGCCATGGCGATATAAAAGAAATGGAAGTTGTAGGGCAGGTAAGACAATTTACAATGAATGCATGTTTAGATTGTCATAGAGAACCTCATAAGAATTTACCGTATCTGGAAAAAGTAAATAATGGTCCCGATAACTGCTGGGCTTGTCACCGCTAATTTTGTTGGAGCAAAGTATGAATATTAAAAAATATACAAGGAAGAATTTTTTTAGTACGGTTGGTAAAGGTTCATTATACACTTTCTTAGCCGCAGTTTTGCCAATTAAACTTTTTGCATCTGTTAAGAATAGTGATAAAATTAAAATACAAATTCATCCTAATGCTGTTAAAAGAAATAATAAGGTTTAGCAAATGAATGAGAACCGGAATTCAAACGAATTGAAAAAAGATTACTGGAAGAGTTTAAAAGATTATAATAACGATCCGGATTTATTAAAAATAAAAGCCAATGAATTTTTAGAAGGTGTTACTGAAGATTTTGATGAATCAAAATTATCCGGATTATCGAGAAGAAAGTTCATTGCTCTATTAACTGCTTCAACTGCATTTGCTGCAACTGCTTGTACGGATTATAGAGATAAAGGGGAAATAATTCCCTACAATAAAAGACCTGACGATATTAAGCCGGGTAAAGCAAATTATTATGCATCAACATGTAATGGATGTGCTCAATCGTGTGGTATTTTAGTTAAGACAAGAGAAGGCAGACCAATAAAAATTGATGGGAACCCTGAACACCCAATAAATAACGGAAAAATCTGTTCTAAAGGTCAAGCAAGCATACTAAATCTTTATGATCCTGAAAGGTTAAAAGAGCCATTAATCTCTGGAAGGAAGTCTGACTGGTTAAATGTTGATAAAGAGGTAATTACCCTATTTGATACTGCAAAAAAGAATAATAAAGAAATTGCAATTGTAACCGGTAAAATAGTATCGCCAACTGTAAAAAAAATATTAGATGATTTCAAAACCAAATATTCTACAACAAAAATTTATTCTGTAGAATTGGTTGGTGATAAATTAAGAAGTGAAGCGTGGTTCGAATCTTATGGTACATATAATTATCCTTCAATAAAATTTGACCAGGCAAATATTATTCTTTCTTTAGATTCTGATTTCCTTGGGAATGAAGGTAATTTTATTGAAAACATGCAAAAGTATTCCAAGAAAAGAGATGTTATAGATAAAGTTAACTTTAATAGACTCTATGTTGCCGAAGGAAGAATGAGTGCCACAGGTATGATGGCTGATTATAGAATTAGTATTTCTCCTGATAGACAATATCAGTTTGTAATGATGCTTATTAAGGAAGTCTTAAAATCAGGCTCATCAATTAACCTTAGTAATGATGTTATTAACCGGATTAATAATACAAATACTGATTTGAAAATTGACAGAACAAAAGTAAATCTATTATTAAAAGATCTTATTGCAAATAAAGGTAAGGCGATAGTATATGCCGGAGATACTCTATCAAAAGAAGTTCACATTGCTGTTAATTTACTTAATGAGATTTTAGGAAACACGGATTTGTATGATTACTCAAGAGTATTCAAAACATTCATCCCGTTTGCAAAGAGCGACGAAATAACTCAATTAGTTAATTCAATGAATAGTGGAAATGTTGAAGTTGTAATTCACTATGATACAAATCCTGTTTTTACACTTCCAGTTTATATGGGTTACGAAGCAGCTCTTAAAAAAGTATCCGGCACTATTTCTTTAACTGAATCTGAAAATGAAACTTCGTCGGTTTGTAAGTTTGTATTGCCCGTAAATAACCAGTTAGAAAGTTGGGGAGATGCAAATATCCGAACCGGAGTATACAGTTTACAGCAGCCGGTTATTTCACCAATATTCAACACACGACAAAAAGAATCTGTTCTGCTAACATGGATTAATGGTGATCCGTCGTTTTATAAAGATGACCTCTATCATAAGTATTTAATCAATTCATTTAATACCGGTATCTATACATTAATCAAAAATTCTGCTGATGAAAAAACATTTTGGTACTCTGCTTTACATGATGGCTTTATAACATTTAGTGAAGAGAATAAAATTTCTAACTTTAATTTCAATGCACTGACAAATCAAAATAATTTTACTGCAACCAATGGGTACACACTTCATTTAACAGAAAGTTATTTTATAGGCGATGGCAGATTTGCAAATAACGGATGGTTACAGGAAGTTCCGCACCCGGTAAGTAAAGTTGCTTGGGATAATTTTGCTTCAATTTCACCTTCCCTTGCTAAAGAGCTGAATGTTGAGATGGATGATGTTATCGAACTAAGTGTGAATGGAAATACTATTAATGTACCTGTAGTTGTTCAACCAGGTTTAGCTGAAAAAACAATTAATATCGAATTAGGCTATGGCAGAACAGTTGTTGGTGATGTAGGCAAAGGTGTTGGATTCAATCCAATTAGATTAATGAGTAAGAATTTATCATCTTCGCCATTTGTAATAAATAATATTACTGTTAAAAAAACCGGTGATAAACATAAACTCGTATCAACACAAGAGCATCATTCTCTTGATGATACATTTGTTAAAGACTTTCACAGAATAAGGAAAATTATTCAGGAAGGAACATTAGAAGAATACAATAAAGACCCGCATTTTCTGCATCATGAAAAGCACGATATTTTTGGAATAACCCGCGAGCACAAATACACCGGTGTTAAATGGGCAATGTCTATCGACTTAAATAAATGTACAAGTTGTACTGCCTGTGTAACATCTTGTAATGTTGAAAATAATATTCCAGTTGTAGGAAAAGATCAGGTTGAAAGAGGAAGAGAAATGCAGTGGATGCGAATTGATAGATATTATTCCGGCACTCCTGAAGATCCGATCGTAAGTAATCAGCCGATGCTTTGTCAGCATTGCGATAACGCCCCGTGTGAAAACGTATGCCCGGTTAATGCAACTAATCACAGCCCAGATGGATTAAACCAGATGGCATATAATCGTTGTGTTGGAACAAGATATTGTTCTAATAACTGTCCTTATAAGGTAAGGCGATATAACTTTTTTGATTACAGGGATCACTTTGCCGATGAATATTACCAGAATAATTTAACTGCGCTGGTAAACAATCCCGAAGTTACTGTAAGATCCCGTGGTGTAATGGAAAAATGTACCTTCTGTATTCAAAGAATTATGGAAGCCAGGTCGGATGCCATTACTGAAGGAAGAGAATTAAAAGGTTCTGATGTTGTTACTGCTTGTCAGCAAGCATGTCCTACCAATGCTATTGTATTTGGAGACATGAACGATCCTGAATCCAAAATTTCCAAAATGCGGGATCATAATCTTGCTTACCATGTTCTGGAAGAATTAAATGTAAAACCAAATGTTACATATATAGCAAAACTTAGAAATACTCATCCGGAGGGTAATTAGTGAGCGTTGTTGATTATACACAGGAATTATCGGTTGTAGAAGGGAAGCCGGCTTTACGTTCCCTCGATGATATTATTTCCAAACCATTAGAAACCAAGCCGGATAAAAAGTTTTACATTGCATTATCGATTACACTTTCGATGCTCGGGCTCTTTGTTATAGGACTTGGATTAACATTCTGGTATGGAATAGGAATGTGGGGTAATAACAATCCGGTTGGATGGGCTTTCGATATTGTAAACTTTGTGTTCTGGGTTGGTATTGGTCACGCCGGTACATTAATCTCAGCAATTCTTTTCTTATTCCGCCAAAAATGGAGAACAGGAATTGCACGATTTGCAGAAGGTATGACAATCTTTGCGGTAATGACTGCATTATTATTTCCATTAATACACGTTGGAAGACCCTGGCTTGATGGATGGTTAATGCCATATCCAAATCAACACGGGTTGTGGGTAAACTTTACTTCACCATTGCTATGGGATGTTTTTGCAGTATCAACTTATTTCATGGTATCGTTAATATTCTGGTATGTTGGATTAATTCCCGATTTTGCTACTCTTAGAGAAAGAACTTCAACAAAAATTAAAAAAGTGATTTATTCAACATTCAGTTTAGGATGGAGATTTTCTAACCGTCACTGGCAGCATTATGAAATGGTTTATTTAATCCTTGCCGGTTTTGCTACTCCACTTGTTCTTTCTGTACATACAATCGTTAGCTTCGATTTTGCAGTATCAATTTTACCTGGATGGCACACAACAATTTTCCCACCGTACTTTGTTGCAGGAGCAGTATTCTCAGGATTTGCAATGGTTCAGAACGTATTAATTTTTGTTCGTAGAATTTTCAATTACGAACATATAATAACACTTGATACACTTGAAAAGATGAATAAGATAATGCTTGTTACGGGCTCAATGGTTGGATATGCATACGCTATGGAATTTTTTATAGCATGGTATAGTGGAGTTCAGCCCGAGCAATTTACATTTCTTAATAGAGCATTCGGGCCATATGCATGGGCTTACTGGATAATGGTTACTTGTAATGTTATCACTCCGCAATTGTTCTGGTTTAAGAAAATTAGAAGATCAATTCCGGTTATGTTCATTGTTGCGGTATTTGTTAATGTGGGGATGTGGTTCGAGAGATTTGTAATTGTAGTTACATCGCTTTCAAGAGATTATTTGCCATCGAGCTGGGCTTATTACAAACCAACATATGTTGATGCTATGATACTAATAGGAAGTTTTGGTTTCTTCTTCACATGGATTTTGTTATTTACAAAAGCATTACCAGTAGTATCAATTGCTGAAGTTAAAGCGGTTGTTGATGATGCACAACCTTCTCATAAGGATCATTAATAATGAGTGATAAGATTTTATATAGTTACACGGGAATTTTTGACACTCCTGATGAAATAATTCATGCAGCAGAAAAAACATCAGGATATGGATTTAAGAAATACGACGTTCATACACCGTATCCATTGCACGGAATGAATAAAGCGATGAAACTTCCACCATCTAAGCTTGGTTACGTTGCTCTCGTTGTTGGATTATCAGGTGCTCTTGCAGCATTATTACTTATGTTCTGGATGTCTGCAGTAGATTATCCAATCATAATTGGTGGTAAACCATTCTTTTCCTTTCCGGCATATGTACCTGTAATGTTTGAAGTAACTGTTCTTTCAGCATCCATCGCAACTGTTCTTACAATGCTTTTTATATTTTTCAAATTACCTAATAATGCCCATCCTTTGCATGATACTGATTATATGAAGAAAGTTTCGTCCAATAAATACGGAATCAGTATTCAAGCAGAAGACGAAAAATTTAATGAAGAACAGGTAAAAAATTTCTTAACTGGATTAGGCGCTAAAGAAATTACTGCAATCTATTTCGACAACGAGGAGATCAACCATAAACACAAAATTCTTGAGCCCAAGTTTATCGGTTTTCTATTATTTACAGCTCTTTTAACCTCAGGTGTTTCTTATTTTGTATTGAACAAATTACTTTATATGCCCCCATTCGATTGGATGATGGAACAGGATAAGTTAAATCCTCAGGCAACTTCTTCAGTATTCACAGATGGTTTTGGAATGAGAGAACCTGTAGAAGGAACAATTTCAAGAGGTCACTTACCATATTTGTTCAAAGGTCAGCCCGATGCAGCAGAAATAAATCTTATCAATCCATTACCATTTACAAAACCTGTTCTTGAGATGGGACAAAAGAAGTATGATACATTCTGCAGTCCATGTCATGGCTACCATGGAGAAGGGGACAGCCGTTTACGAGGTCAATTTCCTAATCCGCCAAGTTTGCATTCAGAAAAAATCCGTAACTGGAAGGATGGAAGAATATTCCATGTAATTACAGATGGTCAAAATGTAATGCCATCTTATTCTTCGCAAATTACAACAGAAGAAAGATGGGCTGTTGTAAATTATATAAGAGTATTACAAAGAGCACTTAATGCTAAGGAGTCCGATCTAAAATGAGTTCAACTCATAATGTAGAATATCAGAAAAAAGAATTACCTGCAAAAATCAGAACAATTGGTTTGGTATTATTTGTTATTGGTCTTATAGGAGTAGCAGCATCCTATTTGACTGACTCTTCCCGTAGTGCTTTTAATAATATTATAATGCTTAGTTTTTTAACCAGTATTGGGTTAGGATCACTCTTTCTTGTTGCTGTTGAGTATGTTGCCGGTGCAGTCTGGAGTACTCCATTCAGAAGAATCCCCGAATTTCTTTCAACAATTTTACTTGTTCTTCCTGTAGTAGTTGTGCCGTTACTATTTAAGCTCGGAGATATTTTTCACTGGATGCATCCGGAAGTTGTTGAAGCCGATAAAATATTGAAGGGGAAAGCCCCTTACCTGAATGTTGAATTCTTTATGGTGCGCGTTGTTCTTTTTATTTTTTTGTGGATACTATTTTATTATTTCATAACAAGAACATCTAAAAAACAGGATTCAACGTTAGATCCATCATTAACAAAAAAGAATATAAAACTATCTGCTGCATTCATACCTGTTTTTGGAATTACAATTTCTTTCTTTGCATTCGATTGGCTGATGAGTCTTGAACCACACTGGTTCTCAACAATTTTTGGAGTTTATTACTTTTCCGGTTCAATCCTTGCAGCTTTTGCTGCTGTTACATTTATTGTTGTTTTATTAAATGAGAATGGATATCTGGTAAAGGGTTTAACCAATGACCATTATTATAGCCTCGGCGCATTTATGTTTGCATTCACAAATTTCTGGGCATACATTGCATTCAGCCAGTTCTTACTAATCTGGTACGCTAATTTACCAGAAGAAACTTTCTGGTTCCTACAAAGATGGGAAGGTAATTGGATCTACTATACAATCGGATTAATTTTTATACGATTTGCTATTCCGTATTTTGGATTATTATCTCAACCATCTAAAATGGATCCTAAAAGACTAAAAATAATGTCGGTATGGCTTTTATTTGCACACTGGTATGATTTATATTGGCTGGCAATGCCGAATTACAGTAAAGATGGAATATTATTTAGCTGGATTGAAATAGCATTCCCTGTGCTTTCGGTTGGTATAGTAATTCTTTTATTTGTTCAGCTATCAAAGAAAAATAATTTAGTAGCAATTGGAGATCCCAAACTAAAACGTGGAATTTATTTCAGGTTATAAAATTTTTTATGAATATGGAAAAACAAAAAATTCGTGACGAAATAGACTTTAAAGAATTATTAAGATCACCATTAAGATTATACGGATGGTTCTTCGTCTATTTCTTTCTTCTAATTCTTGCTTTTGGAATTTTCTTTGGGCATAAATTAATTCCAATTTCTTTTAATGAACAAAATGTTGGAATTATTGATTCAACATTAATTAAGAGGGAAGTAGTTGAGAAAAAAGGCGGCATCATCCCAGCTGTTGATCTTAACTCTATTATGAATCCAACGAAGGAAATGATTTCTAAGGGAAAAGAATTATATGATGGCAACTGTAAATCGTGCCATGGTGATAATGGATTAGGTGATGGACCGGCTGGTTTGTTACTTAATCCAAAACCCAGGAATTTCCATCAAACGGATGGCTGGACAAACGGACGATCTATTGATGCACTTTATAAAACTTTACAGGAAGGAATTATTACAAAAGGGATGGCAGCTTACGAATATCTTCCGCCATCTGATCGTTTGGATATTATTCATTATATCAGAACATTTGCAGAATTTCCCCCGGTTACTGAAGCTCTGGTTAACCAGTTAAATTCAACATATAATTTGTCTGCGGGTACAATTCAACCAAATCAGATATCGGTTGCAAGAGCAACCAGTTTAATTATTGCCGAACAGGATCAAATTAATTCAAAAGTTGAATTCGTTAAAGAGAAGTTATTGAATAATGAGAACTCATCGGCTCTCTTGCTTCTCAATAATTCAATAAACCTTGAAAAAGTACTTTATTTATTAATATCTAATTCTCAACAAACACCAGATAAGCTATTCCAATTGATCAAAAATGCTCCGGTTGATTTCGGATTTAAACCATCCATTATCAGGCTAACGAATGAACAGTTCCGTATGATACTCGATTATGTCAAATTAATAACATTATAAATAGCAATGAATTCATTTAGAAAAATTAGTCTAATTCATTTTATTATAATAAGTTGCCTTGTTTATAGCACAAAAATCAGTGCGCAAAAACCAATCGAAGTTGGTATAGATGAAAAACTCGGCAACTATCTACCACTTGATCTTTCATTTACAAATAGTGAAGGTGAGAAGGTAATAATAAAGGATATCATCGATAAACCCGTGCTCCTTGCTTTAGTCTATTATGAATGTCCCGGTATTTGTAGTCCGTTATTGAATGAACTTACCTGGACAATTGATAAAATACAATTGGAACCGGGAGCAGATTTTAAGATAATTGCCCTCAGCTTTGATGATAGAGAAACACCTGAGATTGCAGCAAAATGGAAGATGAATTATTTACATACTCTTAAAAGACCTTTCAATCCATCTGATTGGATCTTTCTTATAGGTGATTCGGCAAATATTCATAAGCTAACAGATGCAGCTGGTTATTATTTTAAGAAAAGTGCCGATGATCAATTTATTCATGCCGGAGCTGTTCTTACAATTGCGCCGGATGGAAAGATCTCAAGGTATTTATTCGGAACTTCATTTAATCCATTCGACGTTAAGATGGCATTAATTGATGCAAAAGCAGGTAAAACTAATCCTACTGTTTCAAAGTTTCTTCAGTTCTGTTTCAGTTACGATCCTGAAGGAAGACAGTACACTCTTAATGTTACAAGGATCATCGGGTCGGTAATGCTGCTTGGTGTTGGTATATTTTTAATTGTTTTATTGAAAAAGAAAAAAAAGAATTAGGGAGTTTAAATAAATGAGCGACGTTAATTCGTCCGTAATCGAAAATAGTTTTTATAAACAGAGCACAAACAAACACACCGGAATTTTATCCTGGTTACTTACTGTTGATCATAAAAGAATCGGTATAATGTATGGTGTAACAATTCTGTTTTTCTTTTTAGTAGGTGTAATAATTGGTGTTTTAATGCGGCTGGAATTGATTGCACCCGGAAAAACTATTGTTGATGCACAAACTTATAATTCATTATTTACTCTTCACGGGGTTATAATGATTTTCTTAT
>CAZEBL010000033.1:0-16251 GCA_964510325.1 uncultured Melioribacter sp.
AACTTAAAAATCAGTTATTGATTCTTTACAAAATCCCATAGCACGTTTACAATTTTCCATTCACCATTCCATTTTGCCATGTGAATGTAATCAAAGAAACCTTTTGCGACAGTTTTAACACTTGCACAATTCCCGGTAATATCGAGGATTTTGAATTCAAATATTCGCTGGTCTTCAGGAATTGATTTTCCCCCGCCAGCTTTTGTAATATTAAGTAATGTTAAGGCGCTCATTTGATCAAGCCGCTGTCTGCCTGATTGAGGATCGGTTCTAATAATCCGTTTAGATAATTCCGGATGTAATGCTTTTTCCATTTGTTCTAAGTTGCCTTCATAAAATCCATAAATATAATTCATTGCGGTCTGTTTTATAGACAATGAGTCTTCGGTAGTTTGAGCTTTTAATGAAATAAAATTCAAAAGAGATAATGACAGAAGTAATAAATATTTTCTCATAACAAATCCTCTAAAATTGTTCTGAGATTAAGACGCTTATTATAAGATAAAGTTTACTTCATCAAAAAATCGCTTTTGAATGCTTTATTTGATTGAGGAGTAGTAACGCAGTAAGTAAAATCTTTTTTTAATGAATAAGCACCGACTTCACCTGTTTTAGAGAGAGCAACGTAGCATACATTAACATCATCAAGTTTTTTACTGGACTTATAAACTCTCTCGACTGCAAGTTCACAAGCTTTTTGAGGCGACATTCCTTCTCTCATCTTTTCAACAATCAAGAAACTTCCAAGAGTTCTCATTACATACTCACCATTACCGGTTGATACTGCTCCGCCCACTTGATTATCAACGAATAACGCCGCACCAATTATAGGTGAATCACCAACTCTTCCATGAAGTTTAAATGCCATTCCGCTTGTTGAAACGCCACCACTCATATTGTTATTCTTATCTATTGCCATCATACCAATTGTGTCGTGGTTAGCTGCTTTTTTATTTTTCTTTTTCCATTCAATCCAGGCAGATTCAGCTTTTTTTGTAAGAAGGTTCTCTTCCTTAAATCCATTTTCAAGAGCGAATTTTTTTGCTCCTTCGCCGGCAAGCATAACATGATTTGTTTTTTCCATTACAAGCCGTGCAACAGAAATTGGATGCATTATGTTTTGTAAGAAGGCAACAGAACCGGCATTACCTTTCCAGTCCATTATAGAAGCATCTAATGTAACAATGCCATCAGCATCCGGAAACCCGCCGTATCCAACAGAGGTATCATCCGGATTTGATTCTGTTACTCTAATACCCTGTTCAATTGCATCAAGCGAGTTTTTCCCGTTAAGCAAAACTTCCATTGCCCGGGCGTTAGATTTTAAGTTTGGCTCCCATGTTGAAACCACAATCGGATAAGTTTCGTCTTCAAATGTTTTAGAGAAAATATTTTTTGTTGGAAGTTGACCAAATAAAATTCCTCCGCCCGCCACAGCTCCGGTTTTTATAAAATTTCTTCTTTTCATTTTGTCTCCATATTATCGGATGAAAATATGCTCAAGTAATTTTTTGTTTTATATGCTGATTAATTTTAATTAAACCGGGATTACTATCAAATAATTTGATAACATCCTCAAATAAAAATAATTGGTCCGGTTTGTAAAGTAAATTATAAACGGTTTCAATCAATTTAAAATCTTCTTCTGTATCAACTGTCCACCGGTGAAATGAATAATCAATTTCGCCGGTATAACTTTTTATCTTAAACATGTTTGGGTTCGAATAAATATATGGAGTAACATGTTCTCTATCAGAATTTGTATTAGCTTCGTTAAATGCTTTCTCGAGTGTATTGAAGGAGAATATTTCCGTATCAAGACCGCGAGGAAAAGTTCTCTGAACAACGTTACTCATATAATCGCAAATATCTTCTTCACTTGTAAATTCAGTGAGCATTTTATCAATAATAACAGGATCAATCAAAGGACAGTCCGATGTAATCCTAATTATAGTACTGGCATTGAATAACTTTGCTGCTTCATAATATCTTGATAATACATCATCAACGCTTCCGCGGTAAAAAGGGATTTGATTTGCTCTGCAAAATTCTTCAGTTCGATCATCTTCTTTATCCAGTGTAGTTGCAACAACTATCTTATCGATAAGTTTGGAAAATGAAAGCCGATTTATTACATGCCACAGCATCGGTCTGCCGGAAATTTCTTTGAAGATTTTTCCTTTAAGTCGCGTTGAGCCGTAGCGTGCCTGGACTATAGCAACTGTGGATTTCATTTCTTTATTCAATTAAGTCCCAGCTTAATGGAGTCCCTTTTTCGATGTTCTCTTTAGCTTTCTTGCCGAGAATTTCGTAAAAATATTTTGGCGGTAATCCGTTTGATGGGCGAATTGACCGGATATTATTTTCAGTGAGAAATTCTCCTTTCTTTATATCAACAACAGCAAATAGAGATCTGGCAAAAGTTCTGCTCTTCAATACTTTTTCGGATTGAGAAAAACCGGGTTTGCCTAAAGCAGATTCAACAGATCTAATTTCATCTACCATTTTCTTAAACTGATCGGGTTCAAGTGAAAATGCTGAATCCGGTCCGCCAATTTTCTTATCAATTATAAAATGTTTTTCGATGATTCTTGCACCAAGTGCAACAGCAGCAATCGGAACGGTTGTTCCTGTTGTGTGATCCGATAGTCCAACGATTGTGTTGAATTTTTTCTGCAGATAAGGAATAGAATTCAGATTAGCGTCTTCAATCTTTGCAGGATATTCCGAAGTGCATTTTAATAACGCAATGTTGTAATTACCAGATCTATGGCATGCATTTATAGCTTCTTGAATTTCTTCTTCTGTTGCGATTCCCGTAGAAATAATCATTGGTTTGCCTTTGGAAGCAGCATATTCTATTAGAGGGATATCAACTATTTCGAAAGAGGCAATCTTGTAAGCGGGAACATTCATAGTCTCAAGGAAATCAACGGCTGACTTATCAAATGGGGAAGAGAAGCAGATAAGTCCAATCTCATCAGCAAGTTTTTTTAGTTTCGGCTGCCACTCCCATGGTGTATATGCACTTTGATATAGTTTATAGAGTGTGGTGCCATCCCAGATGGTTCCTTGCTTAATTTTGAAATATTCTTTGTCGCTATCAATTGTTAATGTATCCGGTGTATAAGTTTGAAGTTTAACAGCATCAGCCCCGCAATCTTTAATTGCTTTAATTGACTCGGCAGCAATTTCAAATTGTTGATTGTGGTTGGCAGAAAGTTCAGCAATTATAAAAGTTCTATTACTACCGCCAATGTCGATATTTCCAATTCTCATTTTTATTATTCCGGACGTTTCAAAATATATTTCATAAAGATATGTCCATTTATTAATTCATCGCAGTCCAGCACAAAACCGGAAGAGGTAAAACTGTTTATAGAAACATTGTTTTCCGGACGAATATAAGCAATAATATTTTTAAGCTGATGATGTTCCGAAAAAATTTTTGAACAGCCCATTTGTATTATCTTTTTCGAAAGACCTTTGCCTCTAAAATCACCCGATATGCTGATAGAAGTTACAGCGGAATCATTGTTTAAATCAAACCGGATCTGACCGATAAAATTATCCTTCTTATCAAAAGCCAGAAAGAACGCGTAATCATCCCGTCCAATTTTATCGGCATACCAATTTTGGTGGCCTTCCCATTCAATAGGAAGTGTGTTAATTGAATTCTGCCGGACAGACGGATCATTTGAAAGATTAAAAACCTGTTCAGAATCAGACTCAACAGCTTTGCGTAAATAAAATCCGTTTCTTTCAGAAGATTTATCAATAAGATAATTTACAACTCTTCTCGGGCCCTGACCATCGACATTATCTCTACCAATTTTACTTAATTTTTTTCTTACCGATACGCTTTCTAACTTTTTGAAATGTTCGTTAATCTTGCGCAGGTAAAACCGGTCGTTATGCTGAATAACATCGAGCAAAAACCCTTTCTTTTTCCACTCACGTATATTATTGGACTGATTCTCCGCCACTGCAATTGCAATAGTTGGGGTTCCTGTTACAGCCAGTTCGTAAAGAGTTTGCCCGGCAGCAGTAATTGCAATATCACTGGAAATCATTAGTTCTTTCATTTTTTCAGCATCGGGAGAAAAATGTAAAAACAGATTTTTATTTTTAATCATTTCTATCTTTTCGATACACTTAAACCCGCTTCCAACAACAACGTTTTTAATTACTTCCGGATAATTTTCATTCATACTTTTAAGTATATCCGGAGTTAAGTTACGAATGTCCTGACCGCCAAATGTGATAAGTATTGATGAGATATCCTTATTAATTTTTCGAGAAGGTACGTTCCAGAATTCTTTCCTGATCGGAATATATTTTGACCCGAGAAGAAACTCGTTTTCTGTTTTTTTATAAGGAAAATTTTCTGAGTTAATAGTACCGTTTAAAATAATTCCTTCCGGATAGTCGATTCGAATATTGTCATCGATGAAAAGTGAATTCCGGGAAAGCTTTACAAAGTTATTGTAATACTCTTTGCCGGCTAAATAAGAATCGACTATAATAATATCACTATTATTTATGTGAGTAATAAGCTTGGCTGGATGTGTAAGCCAGTCGAGAATTTCGTACCGGCAATTTATAAGAAGCGATTGAGCGTGTTTATCGCCGTTAACATAGATTGTAGGAAAAATATTACGTTCGGCGAATGCCTGGTATAGCGATAGACAACGTGTAATATGACCATGACCTGTGTTTTCGAAACCTTCTGTAATAATAGAGACTTTCATTTTACATCGAGAGCTTTAATAATTGATCTGGAAATTTTTGCAAGGTCGGTCTTGGTTAATGTTGGGTAAATTGGAATTGAAACCTCGCGCTCATAAAATTTTTCTGCAATTGGAAAATCACCCGGTTTGAAACCGAAATTTTTTCTGTAAAACGGCTGAAGATGAACAGGTATGTAATGCACCTGGAAAACAACGCCAAGTTCTTTCAAACGATTGTAGTAGTCCTTCTTTTTTATATTGAGCTTGTCAAATTTTATTTGAAGAGGATATAGGTGGTAAGCATGTTTAACTTTTTTAGAGACGTAAGGAGTAATAAATTCATCCCTTCCATCAAAAAACCGATCATAGTACTGAGCAATCTCCCTTCTTTTTGAAAGAAACTTGTTTAGCTTTTTTAATTGACTTATTCCCAGAGCGCATTGGAAATCTGTAATTCTATAGTTGAATCCGACTTCGTGCATTTCATAATACCATGGTCCATCGTTCTTTTCTAATAATGATTCGTCTTTAGTCATTCCATGTGTGCGTAAAATCTTAATGCGGTTATCAACTTCCGGGTTGTTAGTAAGAACCGCGCCCCCTTCGCCGGTAGTAATATGTTTTACAGGGTGAAAACTTAAATTTACCGCATCGGCATATTTAACTGCATATTGAATATCGTTCTTATATTCAGCGCCAAGAGCGTGACAAAAATCGTTTACTAATTGAAAATCATATTTCTTTTTTAAAGCTGAAAGATCATCCCAATTGCATGGATGCCCGGCAAAGTCAACCGCAACAACAGCTTTAACTTTTTTACCTTTGTACAAATAATATTTTAGTTTCTCTTCAAGTTTGTTTGGATCAATTGTGTATGTTTTATTATCAATATCTGCAAAATCTACGGAAGCACCAACAAATATTGCACAGTTTGCACTTGCTAGAAATGTAATTGGTGAAGTAATTACCACGTCATCTTTTTTCCATCCGAGCGCGAGAGCAATTAGGTGAAGTGCAGCGGTTCCATTTGCTGCAACAGATGCATACTTCGATCCGAAATAAGTGCTTAATTCTTTTTCAAAATGTTGGGATACGGGTCCCTGTGTAATGAATTGTGAAGGTAAAATCTTTGCAACACTTTTTATATCCGAGCTATCAATTGTCTGCTTGCCGTAATAGTAGGTTTTCGGTTTTCGGTTATCGGTTTTCCGGCGCTTTATTAACGAATCTTTGTTTTGAATCGTTAGTTCATTGAGATATGATTTCTTGTTTTTCATTTTGTTTTGATTGACGAGATTAATGAATTTATTTTTTTACCTAATATGGTGTAATTGTTTTTCATATTTTCAAAAGTGTTGATATCAATATATTCTAAATCTCTCGCTTCTAAATCTCTCGCAAGAATTAGATGATATTTGGTTTCTTCAATTGAACCTCTGGCAATTATTAAAAACTGAACCAGTTCATTTTTGGAATATCTTCCCATTCCCTCAGCAATGTTGGCCGGAATTGATTGTGCGGATCTAATTATCTGTTTTGTAAGAAGATAATTTTCACTATTTGGAAATGATTTGACAATTCTATAAATCTCTAATACAAGAGAATGTGATAATCTCCAAATTTCCAAATCCTCAAATGACTTTATCTTGTTCTCCATAAATCTCCCCCCTACAAAACATATATTAATTAAAATGCTTAAAATTATCTTTCAAGTCACCGACCACCGATAACCAGCACACACATCTTCTTCCAATCACTAACCACCAATCACATTATTTTTTATCAAACTCTTCAATTCATCTACAGAAAGGAACCATGGATTTGTTCCACTATTATACTTAAATCCGAATTCACAAAACTTACCCTCTTTGGAATTACTTGTTGATCTGAATTTTTCAGTGTCCCATAATTTTAATGCGGGGTTATCCCCAAGTTGAACCGATGGGAGAATTACAAAGTAGTTTTCGAATTCAATTGTATTAAGCGCATCGGCTTCGGTTATCATTTCCTCGTGAATCTTTTCTCCGGGACGAATACCAACAATTTCAATTTTACATTCGGGCGCTACAGCTTTTGCAAGATCTGTTACTTTAAAAGAAGGTATCTTTGGAACAAACAATTCACCGCCCCACATTCTATCTAAACATGATAAAACAAAATCTACACCCTCCTGTAAAGTTATATTAAATCGGGTCATGCGCTCATCGGTAATAGGGAGAAGACCGGATTTTTTCTTATCGATAAAAAAAGGGATGACAGAACCGCGACTTCCCATTACATTTCCATATCGTACAACGGAAAATTTTATGTCTCGTGTACCACGATAATTGTTTGCAGCAATAAATAATTTATCCGACGTTAATTTTGTAGCACCATATAAATTAATTGGTGCAGCCGCTTTGTCTGTACTTAATGCAATTACATTCTTTACACCTGACTCAAAACACGCATCAATTACATTCTGTCCGCCTATAATATTTGTCTTCACAGCTTCAAACGGATTATACTCTGCGGCGGGAACCTGTTTAAGTGCTGCGGCATGAATCACAATATCAACACCTTCCATTGCTCTTACAAGACGTTTTTCATCTCTAACATCCCCGATGAAATAACGCATTAATACTCCGTTCTTTCTATACCGGGAAGCGTTCTGCATTTCGAATTGCTTCAGTTCATCGCGGCTGTAAATAATTATTTTCTTCGGATTGAATTTTTTAAGGACGGTTTCAACAAACTTTTTGCCAAATGATCCTGTTCCGCCGGTAATTAGAATGGTCTTTCCGTTCATAAATCCTCTTCTTTAACTAACGGCAAATTTATGAAAATTATTACTCTAATTGAGGCTAAAATTTATTGTAAAGAATATGAAAAGAGGCGCAAGTATTAGCGCCTCTATCTTTTATTAGTTTAAAAACAGCGGTCCGTCCGGTCCGGTAGGTAATCCGATCCACATCCAGACAACGAGCAATAAAGTCCAGAATATTGTAAAGATGATAGTGTAAGGAATCATTGTAGAAATAATTGTTCCTATTCCATACTTCTCATTATATTTTTGAGCGAATGCAACAATAAGTGCAAAGTAACTCATCATTGGTGTAATAAGATTTGTAACCGAGTCTCCAATTCTAAATGCAGCCTGGGTTAAAGCCGGATGATAACCGAGTAACATGAACATCGGAATAAAAACTGGCGCCATTATTGCCCACTTTGCAGAAGCGCTTCCCATAAACATGTTTATAAATGCAGCTAACAATACGAACATTACAATTAAAGGAATTCCTGTTAACCCAATATTCTTTAGGAACTGAGCTCCTTCAATTGCAAAGATCAATCCCAGATTACTGTACCTGAAGAAATAAACAAATTGTGCAGCAAAGAAAACAAGAACAATATATGTTGCCATTGTGCCCATCGACTTGATGATATGCTTCATCATGTCTTTATCATTTTTAATCGACTTAACAATTATACCATAAACAAAACCGGGTACAAGAAAGAAAACAAGAATGCCTGTAATTATTCCATCGAAGAAAGGGGAATGTAGTATCTCGCCAGTTTTAGAATTTCTAAACAATCCGTTTTCCGGAATTATTGTAAATGCAAGAAGGACAATAATTATGAGTAAACTTATTCCTGCCCATTTCAATCCTTTTTTTTCAATTGGAGTCATTTCCTCAACGGGAATTTTTTCTGCATTACCATCATAGCTTTTTAATCGGGGTTCTACAATCTTTTCTGTTACCCATGTTCCTAAAACAACAATTAAGAACGCCGAAGCAAACATGAAATAAAAATTTACTGCTGCATTAACTGTAATATTTGGATCGATTATTTGGGCTGCCGATTGGGATAAACCGGCAAGAATTGGATCGACAGAACCGATAAGAAAATTAGCACCGAATCCACCGCTTACACCGCAAAACGCTGCGGCTAATCCCGCCATGGGATGTCTTCCGAGAGCATGAAATATTAAAGCGCCAAGAGGAATTAAAATAACATATCCGGCTTCGGATGCTAAGTGGGAAATTATTCCGGCAAGCACAATAGAACCAGTAATAAGTTTTTTTGGTGCGTTAAGTACAAGTGATCGAATCATCGAAGTAAATAAACCCGAACCTTCTGCAACACCAATTCCAATCATTACAGCAAGCACATAACCGAGAGGAGGAAAGTTTACAAAGTTGTGTGTTACATTTGTGTAAATCCATCTTAACCCGTCGCCGTCTACTAAGCTTTTAACCGTAATTATTGATCCATCCGCGGGATGAATTACTTCCCATGCAAGTAAATTTCCCAACCACGATAGGAATACAACTACCAGCGCAAGAATGCCGAATAATGTTGCCGGGTGGGGAAGTTTATTCCCTACTAATTCAATGTAATCTAGAGATTTGTTAAAAGCCCGGGATGCTAAGTTTCTTGAACTCAATAAGACCTCCGTTTGGAATTATGTTTTGCAAAGTTAAAATTTTTGGTTAGAAGAAAAAACAAAAACCGTATTGATGAGACAGATTGCATAAATATTGAGGTAAGCTTAGTATTTAATACTCGTTATTGAATTCTGATTCTTTCAAAAGCATCTATATAGCTTTTTGAACTTGCATTTAGAATTTGGGCGCGTAGTGATTCTGCATAAGTCCTTAAAACAAAATACCCTTTGAAAGCAAAGTGTAGTTTTCTGAAAACGTCATGAATAAAATACTTTTCACCTTCGAGCTTATACATAGGCATTTGTACTTTTTTGCCGTCGTAGAAATGTTCGTGATTAACCGTAACAGTATTCGATTCATCGATCTTTATTTCTTCGTGCCATGAATGATCGGCTCCGAAAATAGTTACTTTCTTGAAACCAAGATTCAGAGCAAGAAATATTGATGGAATTAAAACATTATGAGGTCTCGGCATTCCAAGGTTTAGTTTGAAAAGCAAATGGGATATTGACTGAAGTCCTTCAACCGGTGTGTTATTATAAAAGAGAAACTTGATAAAATTATTTTGTGATACCCGCATTATAAAATCAGAATCCTTAGCCTGGAATGGAATTAAAATCAACATTTCCCATTTTGTGTTATTTATAAGAGAATCTATAAGATTTTCTTTTTGCTCTTTGAAATAATTTGATGTTTTAATAAGCCAGAATTCAGGAGCCGCCAACACATAATATTCGGGTTTTATTTTTTCATATTCTTTAGACAATGCGAAAAAGTTCACACAGAATTTTTTACGCCAGCTTATAAAGGAATAATTCAGTTCAAGGTCTTTAGTTAAACATGGTCCGTTAGCAAGGATTACAGTTTCTTCATCTTTTACTTTGTGTTTATTGATTTTTGTATTGAAACGGGAGAGAATAAATACTTTTATTACCGAAAATAATGAATCGAATAAACCGCCTAAAAAAATCTGAATTTTATTCATGTCCAATTATATCTTAAAGAAACCGACGAGAGTGAGCCATCTGTTCTTAATAAGATATTCTCCCTTTTTGAAATCAAACTTAATAAAAAAGCCGAGGGCAATAAACAATGCGGCAATTAATTTAATTTTATATTCAGCCACTTTTAAGATGTGCTTAATTATTCCACTTCCCTTTAAACGATCTCTTTCGCCGGCACCTACTTCATAAGAGATTTTCATTATCGAATCGTATGTAATTCGTTTATTGTCTATGTGATGTTTAACTGCCAATTCGGGATGGTATAGAAATTTTTTACCGTGTTTCTTCAGCTGGTAAAAAATATATTTGTCCTCACTTCTAAATAATAAGTCTGAATTAAACATTCCAACATCTGTTAATACTTTTTTTCTGAAAGCCATATTGCAACCATATGGAGATTTTGAACCAGGGTACTCTCGAATATGATCTCCATAATCGGCTTTTGTTACGAGTCCCCACATATATTTTGAAAGCCATTCGGGTTCGTTGCCCGATTCGAAAACCGGAGTAATTTTACCGCCTATAGCATCAACATCAGGATTATTATCAAAGAACTCAACTGCAGTTTTTAGGTAATCAATAGAGACTTCTGCATCATCATCGATAAATGAGATTAATTCAGAAGCGGCTTCATTTATTCCTCTGTTTCTTGCAGACGACAATCCTTTTTGCTTCTCGACAAAGTATTTCACATTCAATTGTTTGTGGTTATCAATAAAATTTTTACTAATCGTTTCCGTGCTATCGGTAGAATTATTGTTAATTACAAGAATCTCAAATTCGTTTGCCGAAAGCGATTGCTTGGTTAATGCTGCGAGTGCACCCGGTAAAAATTTATCGCGGTTATAAGTACAAATTATTACAGATATCTTTGGCGCGCTCATTTGCTTAATAAACTTTTAATTAATTGGGTCGGACTTTTCATTTTCTTAATGCTCGTTATTATAGTCTCAAGTTCAATCTTTTCATAAAATCCTATTACGTATAATAAAAACGGATACAGAACAACAGTAATTAATTTAAAAAATAATTGTAGAGTAAAATTCTCGATAGCAAAAAATTCCTGAGTAGTAAACAAAACTATTCCTAAAACAATCAGCTTAGCAATCTTCATATTCTCGTAATTAATTTTATAATATCTGTTTGCAATTAAGTCAGTTACAATGTAAAAAACAGCAAACGAAATCAAAGTAGTGTAAGCTGCAGCAATTGTACCGTATACAGGAATAAAGAGAATATTTAATATAATATTCAACATGCCCGCTAATATTGTAATAAGCGCCACAATAAATGTTTTTTCTGCAAAGAGTAATCCGTTTGATGCAACATTACGCATTGCACTTAAAACGTAAGCAAGAACTATAAATGGAATATACGTGTTAGCTGCAATATAATTTTTATTACCAAGTATTAATATAATTTCTTCGCTGAAAACGGAGATTGCAAGTCCGCCCCAGATAGTAACAAAACACATATATGTCATTAGCTTACTTAAATATCTACGGCTTTCCGGTTTGTTATATTCCTTAAATGCAGAAGGCAGCATTGCCTGATTAAACGGAAGAATTAAAAACATATTTACGATGCCGGCAATTCTATAAGCAATATCGTATGTGCCAACTTCTTCAAGGTTTAAAAAAAGGTTTATTAAATATCTGTCGCTCAAATTCAGAATTAAAATTCCAATAGAAGTGAAGATCAACGGGGTTCCGAACCGTAATGATTCCTTAAGCGCATCCTTTTCAAATACCGGTTTCATTTTCGAAATCATTCCCGGTAGAATGATTATTAAAACTATTAACTCGCTTATTAAGTAAGAATAGAGAATGCCGGCAATTGACAGATTAAGATGAACAACGGTATAGAATATTAACGATATAAAAGCGAGTATTTTGATGAAAGTTAAAACAGTAAAGAATTTCGATCTCTCTTCAGCGCGCAGTTTATTCATAAAGAGATTATTAAGGACACGAATTAGACTTATATAAATAATAAAGTGAAGGTATGTTGTTAGGTCGCGTGTTCCTTTAGAAATAGAAAGAAGTGAAACACCAAAAAATTCTGCAATTAGAATGAATATTATATTTATCAGAATAACGAAAGAAGTAATAGTAAAAAAAACAGAACTACGCTGCTTATCGTATTCCTTTTTGTTTTCAAAAAGAATAATTGAATTTGCCTGACCGAGAATTAATACTTCAGAAATTATATTAATAGTTATATCTAGTAATCCGAAAGTACCAACCTCTGCTTTTGTAAGATAATTAAGGTAAATAGGAAGAGTAATTATTCCCATTCCCTTTAATGCAATATTTCCTAAACTGTAAACAGCAGAGTGCTTAAAAGTATTTAGTACTTTCTCCTTCATTCTAATCTTTTTTCTTTTTTATAAATACCAGTACAATTATTCCGCCGAGTAAAAGAATGTTGAGAATAAGGGAGGTATACTTTCCAAATTCAAAACCAGCCGGCTTGTAGATAAACTCCACTTTGTGTTTTCCATTCGGGACGATTATACCCTGGAATCCGTGATTAGTTTTATATACTTTCGTTTCGGTTCCATCAATGTAAGCTTTCCAGCCAGGCATGTATGTAGTACCATGGAACAGGAAGTTGTTTCCTGTTGAATTTACTTCGGCAGAAACATACTCATCTTTATATGCTGTGATATTCGCAAAGGCATCTTTACCGGGTTTATCGGTTTTGAGATTTGTGTCCTCTACAAATGCAACTTCTTTTGGATCGAATGCATTGGCTTTAATTGCATTCAATAATTCGAGAGCCGGTTTGCTATCTACTCTATCAACAAAATAAATTCTCGAAAGAGAACTATCGCTTCTGTGGACAAATGTAGTTGAATCCGGTGATGAATAGATGGTGGTAAAGAATTCAAATGGAAATGGTTTATTAGTAACAAGGTATTTAACGCCAAGCATTTTCCATAATGTATAATTTGTAGGACCGACTACATCCATAAGATCCTGATAACTTCTTGGTTTTGCTGCTGAATAACCGTAAAAATCTTCCTGTAAGAAGTAAACATTGAAATTGGAATTCTGTGAAATGCTGCCGAGTGAACCATCCTGCTTAAGATTTATTATTCTATATGGCTCTTTTTCGTTCTGTTGTTTTATTACAGAAATGTAATCCGGTTCCTGGAATAGTTGATTTATGTAATTAATGTCCTCATATACTGCGCCGCGACTGCTAACTCTAAATAGATCAAATAACACAAGTAAACTTAGAAAAAGTATAAGAAGTTCTTTGTTTACCTTTAATGTTAAATATGCGTATGCAATCCAGAATGAAAGTGCAAGAACTGCAAATGCAATTATCAGGTCTCCAACAAACATATCGGACATATATTTCTGCAACGCATTAAACATTTGTGCTTGCTGGGAATTGCCAAGCGAAGAAGAATATTTGGCTACTCTCTCTGTAAACCACGATGAAACACCTGAACTGAATAATAAAGCAAATAAGAATAGTCCAGAGAAAACAAATGCAGTTATTTTAATTCCTTTTTCAACGCCCGGATTTTTTTGTTCCCTTAATTTGAATAACTCCATTACACCCAATCCCGCAAGCACCGGTATTAGAATCTGGACCACATGAAGTATCATCGAAGGAACGCGGAAATTATCGAAGAACGGGAAATAGTAGTACATCAAATTATAAATGAGAGGAAAATTTTTTCCAAATGAAATCAGAATAAAGAAAATAACAACAACGCTTAAGAACTGAACCAGCGGATCTTTTCTTCTTACAATCATACTGAAAACTGCAAACGCAAAGACAATTACACCCATGTACATAGCAGCATCAACAAATGGCATTTGTCCGAAGTAAGTATTTACTTCAACATCCCTGTTCTGTGATAATGGTCCATTATAAGTTGATTTACCAAATCCATAATAAGAAGGAACAATAAACGTCATTAATTCCCCGGGCGAGAATGACCAGCTTGTATTATATTCATAAGAGTTGGTTTGGGATTGTGATGCGGGACTATTAAGCTCTGTAACGCTTTTTGTACCGCGTGTTGAATATGGTTTGTATTCATATAATTGAGAGTAAGTATCGAAAGACATCATCAAAGCAACAATACATGCGGAGGCAGAGACAAGTAACGATTTAACAAGCTGATTCTGAAGAAGTTTATCCTTTGTTATAAATGATCTGATGAAATAGTAAATAAAATAGATAAATATTGTAAGAAGGAAATAAAATACAATTTGAACGTGTGCGCCCAATGCCAGCAGATGAATACCAATTGTAAATAAGAGCGCATCAACTATTTTTATTTTTTTTTGAAACCGGAATAACATAAATAGAATAAACGGAAAGACCGCTAAACTTTTTAGTTTTGTAATGTGACCGATAAAAAACAAAACACTTATTCCTGTGCTGAATATTACAGCAACAGCGGTTAGAAAACTAACACCTCTGCTTTGTCCGAACTCCCGCATTAAAAAGTATGCAGAAAATCCAAGTATAATAAAACTTAATAGGTAAGTTATACTGTAGTCACTGGTAATTGAATAGAACGCCAATGATAAGATTGAATAAATTGCAGAAGTTAGATCGAACCAACGTGGTGAAAGCGCTGTAACAACTGCCGGCATTCCGCAAAAGATATGAGGGTTCCAGAGAGATAATCCGTCCCTCTCTTTAGTAGCATACTCGCGTAAACTTTTTCCCTGTAGAAAATCTGCCGAAGCAATTGTTTTGCCGCCAAAAACAACTGGCGAAAAGAAAATTATAATAAGAACAAATATAACCGAGAGGAAAAAAAGCGTCTGATATTTTTCGGGTATAATTTTATTGAACGAAAAACCGATTTCCGAAGATTTACCGGCTTGTTTCTTTTGTTGCTTGGTCATTTATTCTCCTGTTTAAAACTTATTTTGATTTATTCTAAAATTAAATCATGAATAGTTCAGTATTGATTTTGCATAATTTTCCCAGCTCATCTGTCTCGATTTCTCTTCAACGTTTTCCGGTGGAATCGGTTTATCAATAAATCTCTTCATCGTTTCATACATCGATTCAATATTTTCAGGTTCGGCAAGATAACCATTATAACCGTCAATAATTGTTTCCGGAAAATGACCGACTTTAGTTGCAATAGACGGCAGCCTAAAATTATATGCAATCGATTCTACACCCGAAGGTGTTGCAACAAGATAAAACAGAACATTACAATCTGCTACCTGAAAATATTTATGAACCTCTTCATTGCCTACATAACGATTAACCACAACTACTTTATCGCCAATTCCGTGTTTCTCAATCAATTCAAGCGGTCTATAATTTGTTTCATCGTCTGATTTCTTAACCAGTATTTTCTTAATTACACCAAAAACTTTCTGTTTTATTTTTGTGGAAATTTTTTTAGGATCAAGAGTTTCCCAGAAAGATTCTCCAACAATTAAAAGAGAAACATCATCCCTTTCCTTTGCAAGTTTTGCAAATGAATTAATTACATTATGAAGCCCTTTATATTTCCTTATAAATCCAAAAAAAAGAAATACGTATTTGTGTAAACCTAATTCTGTTTTCTGTTTTTCTTTGTCGAAATTTGGATCGGGTGTAAACATGTCATATACAGGATGATAGAGCTTTATAACTTGTGGAAGCGAAGATAATTTTGCGCGTCGTTCGTTATCAATCAGTTTATACTTAATAGCCGGGAAGATTGATTTCAACTCTTCAAAAGTTTTAAGAGAGTGAACAATATAAGTCTGGGGCTTTGAGAGAGCGTATCTTAACATTAGTCCATCTATTAAACTTGTTTCTTTTTGTTTAACCACGTGCAGATCGAAAATTATTTCTGCTTTGCAGACAGTTCTCAATTTTTTTGTTATATAACCAATTGGCAATCCCTGAATTGATACAGACCATTGAACAACAATAATATCCGGTTTAAGATCATCAATTATTTTTACTGTCCTTTTCCATGTAAACGGATTATTATAGTTTGTTATATAATGAACATAAATTTTGGTTTTTTCGAGCAAGTTGGATTTACTGCTTCTATCAATTAGATCCCTCGGAAAAATGGAAGGGTACATTTGAGTCCATGAT